>JAFAYS010000282.1 GCA_019240175.1 Chloroflexota bacterium
GGCCAGGGACAATGGTTTGGCATGGACTGGCACAAGACCGCGCTGCGGGCGGTCGCGGGCGTGCTCGACGATCCCTACAACGCGCGCCAGCTGCCGCTGGTGGTCGATTTCACCAAAGGCCACGCCGTGCTGTTCGGCGCGTCGGGCTGGGGCAAAACAACCTTTGTGCGCTCGCTGATCGTCAGCCTGGCCAGCACGCACGCTCCGCATGAGTTTCACGCGCACGTCCTCGACCTCGGCGGGCGCAACCTTGAGGTGCTGCGCGAGCTGCCGCAGGTCGGCACCGTGATTTTGCCGGACGAGCAAGGCTACGAAGAGCGCGTGCAACAGCTGTGGCGCGAGCTCAACGACGTTGTGGATGGGCGCAAAAAGCTTTTCAGCACCGCCGGCGTTTCAACGCTATACGAGTACAACACGCTGCCGGGCATCGACGTCGAGCCGGCGATTCTGGTGGTGATCGACAACTTCACCGAATATATCGAGTCGTTTGGCACCAATGCCAAGCAAAACGATCCCGACAACCTGCTGGAAGCGTTTGTCGCGCTGGCGCGGCAGGGCAAAGCTTACGGCCTGCATTTTCTGATCACCGTCAGCCGCCTGAACGTGATTTCGAGCAAGCTCTACAGCCTATTCACCGAGCGACTCACGCTGCGCCTGTCGGACGCGGGCGAGTACAGCTCGATCGTGGGCAGCTCGATCGGCGAGATCGAAGAGATCCCAGGCCGGGGCGTGACGCGCGTCGGGCGGTTCCCGCTGATGTTCCAGGTCGCGGTGTTGCCCGGCAGCATCAACGACCAAGGCCAGGTCGGCGGCGAGGCCCGCGTGGTCCAGCGACTCGGCGAGCAGATGAACGGGGCGCTCGATCCGAACGCCCACCGGCGCAACCAGCCGCTGCGGATCGACGCGCTGCCGACCAGCTCATCGTATCGCAAGGTACTGGCGGATGTGTTCAATATCAGCCAGGACGGCAAGACCTTTCTCAACGAGCTTAAAGCCGCGATGGATCACAAGTGGGAGCTGAACACGCTGGCCGCCAACGCCGCCTGGCTGGAAGCCACGATCGGCGTGGCCTCGGGCAACCGGCTGCGCACGCTCTACTTCGAGGCCAAGAAAGACGGCGCGCACGGCATGATCGCGGGCGGCACCGGCTCCGGTAAGTCCGAGCTGCTGATGACGCTGATCGTCGGCCTGGCCGTGAATTTCCCGCCCGACATCCTCAACTTTGTGCTGGTCGATTATAAAGGCGGCGGCGCGTTCAAGCCCTTCGAGAAGCTGCCGCACGTCGTCGACATCGTGACGAATCTGAACAAGGCCGCTGTCGATCGTATGTTCACCTCGATCAGCGCCGAGATTCGCCGCCGCCAGGCGCTCAACGTCGAAACGCGGACCAAGGATATTGTTGATTACCGGGCCAAGAATTTTCACATCACGCGCGAGCCGTACCCGCACCTGTTCATCATCATCGACGAGTACTCCGAGATGATCGACGACAATCCCGAGTACCGGCTGGCGCTCGATAGCATCACCCGCGTCGGTCGCGCGCAGGGCGTGAACCTAATTCTGGCCTCGCAGCAGCCCAAGGGCGTTTCCGACCAGATGCGCGCCAACATCAAGCTGCGCATGTGTCTCAAGGTCGAGCAGATGGATACCAGCCGGGAGCTGCTGCGCCGTCCTGACGCGGCCTTTTTGCCCAACGGCATGCCGGGTCGCGGCTATATCCAGGCCGGCAACGAAAACATCGAGCTGGTGCAGGTTTCCTATACCGGCGAGGTGCAGCGCGACGAGCGCGAGCAGTCGGTGATGTGGCCGGAGCGCCAATCGATCGCGACGCAGCCGACCGCCGACGATCCGCCGCGACTCTTCGACGCGATCGTGAATCTGGCCTCGGAGCTAGAAGCCGGACGCATGGCGACCAAGCCGTGGCCAAAGTTTCTCCCCGAAAGCTTCACGCTGGAAGCGCCGCTGATGGACGCCAAGCGCGGCACCAGCTTCCGACTTGAGCCCAGCATCACCGATTGGCTCAACGGCGATACCGCGCACCTGTGGCCGGGCATCGACTGGCGCAACGGTGCGCTGCGTCCGGTCGTGGGCTTGATCGACAATCCGAGCGAGGCCGAGCAAACGCCATTCCGCCTGGATCTCAGCCGCAACCATCTGGCGATCTTCGGCGACGCCGGCCTTGGCAAAACCACGCTGATTCGCACGCTGCTGACCAGCCTGGCGGCTACGCATAGCCCCGACGAGCTGCACCTGTATGTGCTGGATCTTGGTGGTCGCAACTACCGCAGCCTGGAAAACCTGCCGCATGCCGGCGCGATCATCTACGGCGACGACGAGGCGCTGGAAGAGCGCTTGCAGCGCCTGCTGGAAAAGCTCGCGCGCATGACCGATGAGCGCCAGCAGCAGATGAGCAACGCGAGCGCCACCAGTCTCGCCGAGTTCAACCAGAGCAATCCTGATCAGGTACTACCCGCCGTCGTGGTGGTGATCGACAATATTGCCGTGCTGCAAGAAAACTTCGAGCCGCTGGTCGAAAACACGCTGGTGCCGCTGGTCCGCCGCTCGTTGGGCGTGGGCATCACCTTTGTGGTCTCGGGCAACGTGCCGACCAATATGCCCAGCAAGCTGTACAACCTGTTCGGCGAGCGGCTGACCTTCAAGCAGGCCAACACCGATCGGTATATGGATATTGTGGGCCGTGGCGCGATCGAGTTCGGCGATATTCCGGGACGCGGCTATATTCGCCGTGGGCAGCGTCCGCTGATGTTCCATATCGCGCAGCCGAGCGGCATTCTGGGCAGCACCGGACGCTCCCTGCGCGGC
>JAFAYS010000445.1 GCA_019240175.1 Chloroflexota bacterium
TCGCGACAACAATCTGCGTGATCGCTATGACTCGCTGCGCCAGGTCTTTGTCGGCGGCGATGCGGTTGCGCCCGATCTGCTGGACGAGATCCAGGACGCCTTTCCCAAGGCCAGGATCAATGTGCTCTACGGCCCGACCGAAGCCACGATCATCTGCGCGACGCATCCGGTCACGGCGGGTGAGATCGCCAACAAGCATCTGCTCGGCAAACCGATGCACAACAGCGTGCTCAGGTTGTACGACCGTAACGGGCAGCTGGTGCCGGTAGGTGTGCCGGGCGAGCTCTACATCGGCGGCGCGAGCGTGACACGCGGCTACTTGCAGCGCGAAGCTTTAACTGCCGAGAAATTCGTCGCGCTGGACGGCCAGCGCTGGTATCGCAGCGGCGACCTGGCGCGCTTCCTGCCCGACGGCACGCTTGAGTTTTTGGGGCGGATCGATCAGCAAGTCAAGATCCGTGGCTTTCGCATCGAACTGGGCGAGATCGAGGCGCTGCTCAACGAGCATCCCGATGTGCGCGACTCGGTGGTGCTACCGCGCAGCGACGCGCCGTCAACCAGCGGCTATCCCGACACGCGACTGGTCGGCTATGTTGTGCCGGCGGCAACTTCTACCGCCCAGACCGCCGCGCAGTCGGCGTATGTTGACGACTGGCAAACGCTCTACGACGAGACCTACGCCGAGGAAACGCTGGACGATCCGACGTTTCATATCGTCGGCTGGCAGAGCAGCTACACCGGGCAGCCGTTCCCGTCCACCGAGATGCGCGCGTGGCGCGACGCAACCGTCGATCGGATTCGCGCGCTTGAGCCGCAGCGGATTCTGGAGATCGGTGTGGGCACGGGATTGCTGCTATTTCCGCTGGCGGGAGCATCTGCGGCCTATCACGGCATCGACTTTTCGGCACCCGCGCTGGCACATATTCGCCGCTACCTGCCGCCCGCGTGGACGCATGTTTCACTAGCCCAGCGCCGCGCCGACGAACTTGGCGATCTGGCGACCGGCTCGTTCGACACTGTGATCATCAACTCGGTGGCCCAATACTTCCCCAGCGTCGACTATCTGGTCCAGGTGATCATGGAGGCCGTGACGCTGCTCGCCCCCGGCGGGCATCTGTTCGTGGGCGACATTCGCAGCCGGCCCTTGCTGCATTCCTTCGCCACCGCCGTGGTCTTAGCCCGCGCCACACCCGACACCTCGCGCGACCCAGCGTGGAGCTTGGTCGAGCAGCAGGTCAATCAAGAGCGTGAGCTTCTGCTCGATCCGGCCTTCTTCCACGCGCTGCGGCGACACCTGCCGCGCATCAGCGATGTCCAGGTGGAGATCAAGCGCGGCCAAATGCACAACGAGCTGACGCAGTTCCGCTATGATGTCACGCTAACGGTTGATGCCGCCCCGGCTGCGCCGCGACCCAGCCGGCAGCATCACTGGCTCGACGAGTCATGGACGATCGAGCGCTTAGCGGCGGTGCTCGGCGACTTCGACGGCGAGTCACTACTGATCAGCGCGATTCCCAGCGCGCGGCTCGACGCACTGGTGCAGGCAGCGGCGTTGTTACGCGACCCAGCCGGGCCACCGACCTTAAAAGATCTGCACGCCGAGCTTGGCCGTGGCGCGCCAGACGCGGTCGATCCCGAAACGCTGTGGTCGCTTGGCGCAGAGCTTGGCTACCAGGTACGCGTCGGCTGGCATGAGAGTGGAGCAGACGGACACTACGACGCTGTCTTCAGCCGCGCGGGGAGCGCACACCTGCCGCAGCCGTCACTGCCAACCGTGCAGCCGTGGAGCGCGTATGCCACCGCTCCCGCCGCCACCCGCGCGACAGCAGAGCTAGCACCGCAGCTGCGCCAGTATCTCAAAGCGCGTCTGCCCGAGCATATGGTTCCAGCGGCCTTTGTGGCGCTCGAAACGCTGCCGTTGACACCCAACGGCAAGGTCGATCGCGCGGCGCTCCCTGCGCCAAGCTGGGGCAGCACAACCGATCTGTCGCCAGATTCGCTGCCGCGCACACCCGTGGAAACGCTGCTGGCCGACATCTGGCGGCACGTGCTGGGCCTACCAGCCGTTGGCGTTCACGACAACTTCTTCGATCTCGGCGGCCACTCGCTGCTGGCAACCCAGGTCATGAGCCGCGTTCGTACCGTGTTTGGCACTGACTTGCCGGTCCGCACGCTGTTTGAGCAGCCGACGATTGCGCTGCTTAGTCGCGTGGTGACAACAGCCCAACGCGAGGCCCAGTCGCTGCCGCCGCTGCCGCCGCTTACGCCCTACGCGCCCACCGACGCGCTGCCGCTGTCGTTTGCCCAGCAGCGGCTGTGGTTCATCGAGCAGCTACAGCCGGGAACCGCCAGCTATCACGTGCCGGGAGCCTGGCAGATCCAGGGACCGCTCGATCGGGCAGCCTTCCAGGCCAGCCTGGATCTGGTTGTGGCGCGCCATGCCTCGCTGCGCACCACCTTCACCCAGGGCCTAGCGAGCGACGGCCAGCCAATCCAGCGCATCGCGCCGCCACAGTCGTTTCCGATCACCTTCATCGATCTGACGGCAGCGGCGACAAACGTCGACTATGAGGTCCAGCGCCTGATTCAGGAAGCCAGCACGCGGCCATTCGATCTCGTCAACGGCCCGCTGATGCGCGTGAGCCTGATCCAGCTTACACCTCACACGCATGTGCTCGTCCTGATTCTGCATCACATTATCACCGACGGCTGGTCGATGGGTGTGCTCGTCAATGAGCTGGCGGCGGCCTACATTAGAACCATCCGCAACCAGCCGATCGATCTCGCCGCGCTGCCGGTGCAGTACAGCGATTATGCCGTCTGGCAGCGCACCTGGCTCGATCCCGAGAGCC
>JAFAYS010000464.1 GCA_019240175.1 Chloroflexota bacterium
ACGGCCCGTGTTTCCCCGCTTGGCTCATCGTAGACAGTAGCGGCGATCTTGCCCTGTAACACAATCGGGCTGCCGTCCTGGTGATCGCCGACCAGTACCACCCAGTCGTCGCGATCGGCGTTCAACAGCTGGAAATTGTCAAGCGTCGAGCGCGCGTCGAAGGTGCCCTGTGCGATCACCTGGCGCGGATTGTCTAGATTGGGCTTGACGACATAGATCCAGCAATGCTCGTCGATGATATAGCTCGGCACGGTCAGCATCAGCCCGCTCTTCCGGCGAGGCCCTGCGCTGCTCTTGGCCGAGACGGTGAGCGCGCGCGCCGTGCCGTTGTCGTTGTGCGCGTAGCCATTGCTCACAAAAAAGACTGGAACATTCGCCAGGCGTGGCGGCAGCGAGTACGGGCCGGAGTTCGCTACACCATCAGGATTGACCTCATGATAATGCTCTTTAATCTTGTTCCATACCCGGCTTTTGCGCTCGGCGCTGTTGCCGCTTGAGAGCGGCACAAGCTCGCTGGTGCCTTCGAGCGAGCCCATGATCGACTCGGTGGCCAGGCTGATGCCGGGCACGATCAGCGTGTAGAGCGAGCGCGTTGCAGCGCTATCGGCTGAGGCGGCGGGATTGGGCAGCAGAACCTGCTCGGTTTCCAGGTACTCATCGCGCAGCGCGAGCGCGTAGTGGGCCCACTCATGGATCAGCGTGCGGTAGCCTTCCGGCTCAACCCACGGGATCGATCGCCGCTGATTTTTAAGCCAGACGCCACGACCGACCCGGATCGGCATATACTTGGTCTGATCCATCAGCGCGTTGACCCAGCTGCGCGGATTGAAGCGATTGGAGGCCATGATCTGAATATCTGCACAGTCCATCAGCTCCAGGCCGCCGAAGACAATCTGGCCAAAGGACATACAGCCATCGGTGACATCGTAGAGGAACGCCGCAGCGCGCTTAAACGCTTCGATCAGCTGCTGCTGCTCTTTTTCGCTGGGCTGCCATTCCAGCGCAACGATCACGTTGAAGGCGTACACAGACTTTTCCGCATTCATCGACAGGGCGGCAGCTTCTCCCGGTCGGTCAGCGGAGAGGATCTCAAAGCGCTTATCAAGCGCGATCGTTAAGCTCGTCTTGTTGATCAGATCCAGCGCTGCCAGCCGATCGGTTTGTTTGGCATGGCGCTCACGGGGATCGTCTGGATGTTGTGGCGCGTCATCGCCAGGTGCCGGGGTTGCGATGATGGGCGTGGTGTTATCTTGCATATCGTTCCTCCCTCGGTGCTCGCGTGTCGTCCGCGCTGCGGCGTGACGGCGTAACAGAAAGGTGTTGCTGTGTGATCGACGACCGATTGCCCTCGAACCTTGCGCTCCTGGCCTGGTGCGCGGTTCTGCGCCGTTTTGATCGCGATCTGCTGCGCACGCTGGCCGCGCCTGCCGAGGACGATCTCGCGGCGCTGCTGGCGAGTGCGACGCTGACGCCGTCAGCGGATGGCTACGTGCTGCTCGACGAGCAGTGTGCGCCCATTCTCGATCACCTGCGCGCCGAGCAACCGCTGGCTGAGCTTGCGCTGCACACGCGCGCCTTTGAGCTGTTTCTGCGCCGCATGGAGTCGGCGGACGACGCCAGCCGCGAGGCCGACGAGGCGCGCTGCCTGCATCACCTGAGCGAGCTGCGGGATCTGCTGATCGAGCGCATGGACTGGCGCACCATCACCGGCTATGTTGCGGCAGTGCGAGCCGCCAATCCGGCTCAGGAGCGTACCCGGCGCTGGCTGAGCTTCTACCAGGGCTACGCCGACATTCGCATCCACGACTACGATCACGGCGATCCGATCTTGTTGGAGCTTGAGCAGCAGCCGGATCTTGAGCCCGCGCTGCGGATTCGCGTGCTCCATGCGCTGGGCCATACCAACTGGTTTCAAACGCGCTACGATCGCGCGCTGGCGCTCTACCGTCAGGCGCACGCCCTGTCCCGCGACAACGGCGATCTGTTTCATCAGGGCTACACGCTGTTGAACATGAGCCAGATCTATAACGATCTCGCCCAGTATGAGCAGGCGCTTGATCTGAGCCTGCGCAGCCTTGAGCTTTTTCGCACGCTCA
>JAFAYS010000576.1 GCA_019240175.1 Chloroflexota bacterium
AAACCAGAATTTTTTTAGACATCAGGTAGCTCCTTCTGGAGACCGTATAGTAAACGATATACAAACAAAAAAACAAAGCTAACCGAACAGGCCGCAAAGCGTGCGCGTTCGATCGTTCTTTGTTCTGTGGGAGTTGGGGTTAGTTTCTGGCAGCCGGGGCCGCCATCCGGTTGCGCGCGGCGCGCCACAGGCCAAGCTGGCGTTGCGCGTTTTTGGAGCAGCCGACAACAGCACCCGCGACCTGCCCGCGTGCTGCTGAAGACCAAAGCTGTTGTGCGCAATATCGCATCTGCTGCTCCATACCGAATACTGGCCATTGTACCACGGCTATATATGATTGTGAAGCGCTAATTCGGTGGTTGACAAGCGCGGTCGGCGTGCTATGATTCGTTGTGCTGAGGCCGTCGTGACGACGACCAATTGTCGTCAAGGCGGTCTTTTTGCGTGTTAATGATGGCCCGGACAATGCATATGTCCAGCAGGACGCAGCGTTGCGGCGCGTGGCGAAAACGTCGTAACCAACCTATCGCTGGTACGTATATGATCGCATTGGATTCGGGTCTCACAAGAGGTTTGTAACCTATGATTGGCGAACTCAAGCGGCTCATGATTGGGACGCCGCTCGAAACTGCGCGAGCAGTCCACGAACGGCTTAACAAACGCACAGCCCTAGCCGTGTTTTCGTCGGACGCTATGTCGTCAGCGTCGTATGCGACCGAAGAAATCCTGCGGCACCTGGCGCTTGCAGGTCCGGCGCTGATTGGCGCTGCCGCTTTTCGATATTCTGGCCCGCTGGGCGGGCTGATCGCCCTGCTGTTGATCATCGTTGTGTTCTCGTATCGCCAAACGATCGCGGCGTATCCCAAGGGCGGCGGCTCGTACATTGTTTGTTCGGAAAACCTAGGCCGCATGCCTGGCTTGATCGCCGGTGCCGCGCTCCTGACCGATTATATCCTGACCGTCGCGGTGTCGATCTCGGCGGGCGTGTTCGCGCTCACCTCGCTGATCAAATCGCTCGCACCCTACAGCGTGCCGATCGCCATCATCGCGATCGCATTGATCGCGCTGGCCAACCTGCGTGGCCTCCGCGAGTCGGGCGCGCTCTTCGCGGCACCGACCTATGTCTTTCTGGTGATGGTGCTGTCGATGATTGCCTACGGCATCTTCCGCTGGATCACCGGCGACACGATCACGATCGTACCGCCACCAGGCCCGGTCGCTGGTCCAGGCGAGCTTGAATTTGGACCGAATAGCCACTACGAGCCGATCAGTATTTTCCTGCTGATGGCGTCGTTTGCCTCGGGCTGTGCGGCGCTGACCGGCATCGAGGCGATCGCGGACGGTGTGCCGGCCTTCAAAAAGCCGGAGGCGCACAACGCGCGCGTCACGCTAGTCTGGATGGCCTTCTTCCTGCTGACGATGTTCCTGGGTGTTACCTGGCTTTCCAGCTATGGCGCAGTGCCCAGCAACGAAGAGTCGCTCTTGTCTCAGATCGGGCGCGGCGTTTTTGGCGAAGGCATTCTGCATACGATCTTGCAGTTCGCGACCGCCGGTATTCTGTTCCTGGCCGCTAACACCGCCTTCGCCGACTTTCCGCGTCTGGCCTCGTTCATCGCCCGCGATCGCTTTCTGCCGCGCCAGTTTACGTCGTTGGGCGATCGGCTGGTCTTCTCGAACGGCATCGTGCTGCTGGCGGGCGCTTCCGCTATTCTCGTGATTATCTTCAACGCTCGGGTGACCAACCTGATCCCGCTGTACGCGGTCGGTGTGTTCCTGGGCTTCACGCTCTCGCAGGCGGGCATGGTACGCCGCTGGTTCCGGCTGAAAGAGCCCGGCTGGCAGCGCTCGGCATTCTTCAACGGCCTGGGCGCGGTGACGACCTTTGTTGTGCTGTGGGTAATTATTATCGCCAAGTTCCTGGAAGGCGCGTGGATGGTTGTGTTGCTAATCCCGGCGATCGTGCTGCTCTTCCTGGGCATCCATAAACATTACGTCAACACAGCCAAGCAGCTTTCACTGGAAGGTCTGGAGCCACCGCCGCCGCTGCGCAACACGGTGGTCGTGCCGGTCTCGACACTGCATCGCGGCGTGATCAACGCGCTGAAGTACGCCGAGTCGATCGCGCCCGGCAATGTGATCGCGGTCCACGTGGCGATGGACGAGGTGCAGACCGCCAAGCTGCGTGAAAAGTGGGGCAAATGGGGCGGCACAACGCAGCTGGTCGTGCTGGACTCGCCGTATCGCTCGCTGGTACGACCATTGATCCGCTATCTGGACGAGGTCGATCGCCAGTGGAACAACGACATCATCACGGTGGTGCTGCCGGAGTTCGTACCGGCGCGCTGGTGGCACGCGCTGCTGCACAACCAGACGGCGCTGCTGATCAAAGGCGCGCTGCTCTTCCGCAAGAATCGCGTGGTGACCAGCGTGCCGTACCGCCTGGATCAGTAATCAACAGCTTTTCCACATTTTGCCTCACAGCGACAGCCGAGCGTAATGCTCGGCTGTTGTTTTCCACATTCGATCAACAAACTGGTTATTGATCAGCCTGGTCTTGGTTAAAAGCAAAACCCCGAACTCCATGTGAGTCCGGGGTTTATTGAGCTGTGTCTGCGACTACCGGTTGCGGCGCAGGAAATACAGGCCGCCGCCCAGCAGCAAGATTGCGAAGAAGATCTCAGGGTGCGAGAGCATACTCGCCAGCATCAGCATGCCAATGCCTAGCAGCACAAAGCCCAGCGTGCGGTTGCGATTCTCGCTCGTGGCGTGCAGTGGCTGGCCAGTCTGCGGATCGAAGCGCGGCGTAGCAGTCGACGAAGAAAACGCCGAGTGAACCTGCTGGCTCGCCTGCTGACCAAACGTCTGGACCTGCTGGCGCATATCGCGCAGTCCCTCGCCGAGCGTCGGCTGGCTCATGCCATCAGCCGGCGTTACCAACCACAGCACAGGGTAGATAAACAAGCCCATGCCACCGGCGAAAACTAGCGCCAGCATAATCAGCCGGACAACCACCGGATCGATACCGAAATACTGGCCAAGGCCACCACAAACACCGCCGAGCACTTTGTCTGTGCTGGATCGCGTTAATCGTTGCGTCGTCATTATTAGCTCCTTAGTTGCTTGAATATTGCTTGTTTATGTGCGGTAGAACGTTCCGAGCCATATGACGCAGCGCGATCCATAAGTGTTGCAGACACAAAGAACCTAGAACCTAGAACTTAGAACCAAGGAGATCTCACTTTAGGTTCTAGGTTCTGGATTCTAGGTTCTATTTTTTGGCAGCAAAAAACCCGAAACAGTTAGGCTGCTCTACGACACCCGCAGTGACTCACGTACCGTTGCTACCTCCCGGTCCTGGCGGGGTTGGCAAGTGTGCGCCGCGTAGAACCCAACTGTTCGGGCTTCGGCTATTATACCAGGCCCGAAACTGGAATGCAAAAGGACGAGCATTACGCTCGTCCTCACCTCTCAGATGTGCTTGAGATGGACTACAAAGCTTTCTCGGCGGTGATCAGGGTGATGGTGACACCTCCGGAGGCGATCAGGCCCAGCGCTTGATTCGCCGGCGCTGGCGACTGTGTAGCTGCATCCTCTGTGCTGGGCAGCATATGCTCACGATAGCTTTCCAGCGCAGTCCGTCGCAGATCGCGCCGGCGATCCTTGGTCACAAAGGCGGTAAAGCCGCACTCAGCCAGCACCGCGCGATACACTGCCGCTGGTCGCGCCGTATCGATCAATGGCAGCATCTGGTCGGCCTCGGCGTCTTCCGGCATCTGGTCGCGGTACACTGAGAAGATAATCATGCCTAGACTGCCGGCTGGCTTCAGCACCCGCGATAGCTCACGAGCCACAGCGTGAAGATCTTTGGTCAGCGGCACCGCAACGATAGCGCTATCGAACTGTCCGGCCTCGTAGGGCAGCGTTCCCAGCGCGCTTGTGAAGATCTCGACCTCGCAATCAAACGCTTCGGCAAGCATCTGCCGCGCTTCGTCGCTGTTCGAGCCGATGATCAACAAGAGCCGATCTTGCGCTTTGATCCCCAAAACCTGCCCAAGGTGCCGTAGGAGTTCATGATTGTTAGGCTCTAAAGTATTGGCAACCAGCTCGTGCACCAAAGCACTGCGCGGTTCGTATGATTGTGTGTTTTGCATCTGCTCAACTCCTAACGTATCTATTCCGTGTCTGCTGCTTGGCGCAAAGGCAAGCCTTGTGCCATGAACCAAGAGTTGTACACACCTTAACGTTTCTTACTCTTTTAAAGAGTCTCAGTACCCGTAGGTATTGTGGATTCGTGGATAACTACGTAAAATCGGCCCCCAGAGATGCATGCGCCTTCAGGAGGATCTGTGGATAATCATCCCCATTGTCCGAAAGGTAATTGAACAAGTTGAAAATCGAGAAAAATCATCCACAAGCCGCTGTTGGTTGTACACATTATCTTTATGGTTATACACAGTGTACTGACTACTCCTTCCCCGCGTTATACACGATCTTTCCCCATTTTTACAGCCCGTCCGTACGTCCTCCGCGCACGACGAAGGTACGGGGTTATCCACATTCCGGCTGAGTTATCCACAGCACAGGGTCAGTTATCCACACTTTTGATAATCGGTGCACAAAGAGCGAACAAAAGAGCGGCTGCTTTAGCAACCGCTCCAGCGACCGAATCTTACAGATTGAACGCGTGCCTTATTTTTCTTCCTCGGGCGGTTTTTTATTCTCTAGGCTGTTGATGAAGTCGCGAAAGAGCGACAGGTTCTCATCGCTGACTTCGCGATCTTCGGGCTCTTCCGGTGCCTCACGCCGTGAAACAGGCGGGAAGAGCGATGGTTTTTCCTCTTCCTCTTCTTCCTCGTCCTCGTCCTCGTCGTCGTTCAGCGTAACGCCCGCGTGATCAAGCACCTGCTCGGCCACATAGATCGGCGCGTCAACCCGTAGCCCAAGCGCGATCGCATCGCTTGGCCGCGCGTCGATCTCGCGCCGCACGCCACGGACATCGACCACGATGCGCGCGAAGAATGTCGCGTC
>JAFAYS010000626.1 GCA_019240175.1 Chloroflexota bacterium
GCGGCATAGTGTAGTTGCCAAGCTCGCTGAGTGAGGAAAACGGGCTGTCCTGTTCCCCGACGGTCTCTAGCGCTTGCCAGAAGGTGGAGCTATCGACTGAGATGGCGGTGATGCCCGATCCTAGCTCGGCGGGAAAGTAGGATGCGCGAATGTCGTCAAACATTGCAAGCCTCCACGAATACATAATTCTTCCACGAAGATAGCATGATCGTGAGATGATATCAATGTTTGGGGTTGATATATAAAATAAAGATTGTGAAATGGTATAGAAAATGGAATATTTATATTTATATAATAATCAAATGACAATAATATGAGTTGTAGAGAATTAATCGATATTTGCTTGGACCACATCTAGTGCCATCAAGTTATAATTGTGAGGACTCTAGATCGCAGAAGGATCAGGAGCACGCACTCCTGATCCTTCTCACGGCGATCTGGATTCGATCCGGTGGTTACATCCCTACAGCTTGCCGGTCACGCTCGCATGGGGATTTGCCGCAGTACGGCCTGCGTTTCACGACCGAGCGCGCCGACGCCCAATGTCGCGCGGAGCTGCTCCACGAGCTTAAGATACGCCTGCTGTGCGCCGTGCCGCGCCTGATCCTCAGCCATCGTGCCACGTGCGGCGATCAACTGCTCGCACGCGCTAAGCAGCTGGGCAAACGTCTCATTGACCTCGGAGGGCAGCAGCGCCACCCACTCGCGATACACATGTACTGCATCGGTGTAGCGCCGCAGAAGCTGCTGTGTCTCGTCAAGATCATGCGTGCGTGCGGCGACCAGCGGGATGTAGAGCGCGTTGATCGCTTGCATGAGCGCCGCCGTGCCGTCGATCTGCTTGGCGCGCAGCTTCCCGCTGCGTGTCGAATAGCGCTGTCTAAAAAGGACGTACTCCCACAAACCCAGCGCGGCCAGTCCCAGTAGCCGTACTCCTTGAAGCGTCCAGTCCATCATCGCCTCGCTTGCCATCGTCGCGCCGCCACCGAAGAAGCGCTCGAATGGCCGAAAAACTCGCCGGTATGCAAGCATCCCGCGACCAATGGCGGGAACAGTGATGTTGACTTATTCTACGCAGATGCTGCCGGTTGTGTCGCAGCGATCGATCACGACCATTGAAGGGATGCTTGTTGTGAGCTGAAGCCGAGACGTGGTGAGGTGAAGCAGTGTAGGAAGCAGCGAACATGTGATCGCGTTGCCGTGTGTTGTCGATCATAGATGTGGCTGGTGTGCTCGTATACATGCGAGCCGCGCCAAAATATGGACGAGTGTGAGGGAAGCCGGCACAACAACAGCGGCATGTGTTCGCTCACATGCCGCTGTTTCTAGCTAACGACGTGTTGTCTTGATTGAGTCCTGCTGCGCGAGCGTTGTGGTGTTGGTCAGGCAGCTATCCGGTCTGCGCGACTCCGCTTCCTCGCGTTGGGCCACGCATCAGCGCCACCACGATCAGCAGCGCCATGATCGTCGCCGCCACGCCCGCTGTTACCGCAATGACCGACGTGGCAGCATACTTGATCACGATGCCAATAAACGCCCACACCAGCACCGTACCATAGCCCCAGTCGGCGCGGCGCAGGACGATCGCAGCGCCAATACCGGTGGCAATAACCAGCAGGAGCGCGGCCCACGCCGGTCCCGTGATGCCGAAACCGTTCCATCCGAGGTTGTATAGCACCACGCTGGCATTCGCGATCGTGGCAACTGTGACCCAGCCGAGATACACGGCGAATGGACCATGCACCAGCCAGCGCTCGCTCGCGGGCAGATCGCGACGACCAACCTGGAGCCGCACATAGATCATGATCAATGCGAACAACAACGCCAGCATGGCCAGCATGGTCAGCGCGAAGTACTCGTAGTGCCACAACACCAGCCACCCACAGTTGGCGACGCAGCTCAGCAGGAACCAGCCGCCGATCGCTTGCAGCCGAGGATTATTCCGCTGTGCCGGCAATACTTGAAAGCCCGCGTAGGCGATCAAGCCAAGATAGATCACGCCCCAGATCGAAAACACGTAGCTCGCGGGCGTGAAAAATGTGGGAAAGGCATTGGCAACATCGCCCGTGGTTTGCCCATTGAGCGGCAGCGCGTTGGCCAGCCCGTTCAGTCCGATCGTCGCCACCAATGCCGCGATAACCAGCCCTTGCCGTACAGTATCTCTGCTCATGATCCACCTCATCGCTAACTCCTGCTTTCAGTGTACCTGTTTTGGCGAGCAGGTAGCGTAATCTGAGGGTACTTGGCGTGCTGCATCACAGGCCTGGCAAGGGCGGCATGTTCCTGCGATCGTCAGGCGTGTGGCCTCACCGGCGAATCCGCCTGCTCGCCGACGACCGTGAGCCATGGTCGGATCTGCCAGCGCGTAACAAGGCCGTTCTTGACGTACGGATCGGCGGCGACGAAGCGCTCCACCACAGCTGGTGAATCGCCCTGAAAGAACAGCACCGCTCCGTTTACCGGCTCGGCCAGCGCACCGCCCAGAATTAGCTCACCGCGCTCGTGCGCCTGCCAGGCCAGGCCCAGATGCTCGTCGCGAAAAGTGGCGCGACGTTCGAGGTAGTCGGGCGCGACGTCATAGATCAACAGGTAGTGCATAGATCCTCCACTTCATCGGTGTATGTTCCGCTGGATGCGCCAAGCATAGCACATCCTGTCGCCGTGCTGCGGCCTCGGGCTCCACACAGCAAAACGACACGTCCGGTCTCCCAGACGTGCCGTCGATCGATGCGGCGGATCGGCGCGAGCTAGCGGCAGAGCGCGATAATCGCGGTTGCGTTGAGCGTGCCCTGCGCGGTGAAGACGCCGGTCGCCGACAGCTTGAGCTGCGGGCGATCGAGCAGATTAGCTGGAACTGCGCCTTTGTCGGAGCAACTGATCGTCGTGGTCGCTGTGTAGTTGACGACGGTCGCACTGCCGTCACGCTCCGAGCCGATCACGATCTGACGCGCCGCCGCCTGATGGTTGTTGCTGATGCCGCCGATCGTGGCGCGCGTGCCGTCGAGCACTTCCGCGCCAAGCCGCCCGAGCAGCACCTGATACTCCTTGGGATTGTTCGGGTGATGCTCGTAGCGGGCGCGCTCCAGCCACTGCGTGGCGACAGAGTCGCCGTCGGGGTTGCGCTCGATCCGGGTATCGGTCAGCGGCAAGCCCCACAGCGCCAGCGCGCCGTCGGTTGGCGACAGTCCGAGCAGATAATGATCGTTCCAGTAGCGGCCAAAGGGATCGCATAGGCTGCGCCCGGTTTGCGGCGCGGTCCAGCAGTTGGGATCGTAGGGATTCGTCGGCTCGGCGCGCCAGCTGCGGCCCAGACGGCCCAGCATCTCGTCGCCCAGGCGGCCTAGCAGCACATCGTAGGGGCGGCGATGCTCCGGGTGCAGCTCGAAGCGCTGACGCTCGAAGTATTGGACCAGGAACGTGCCCTCAGGTGTCTGCTGTTGGAACGCGGGCGTCAGCGGGTAGCCAAAGACCGGCAGGCCGCCGTTTTGGGTCCAGTACTCAAGGAAACGATCCGCGATACAGCTGCCAATGCCGGGCACGCCTTTGAAGCACTGGACGTTGGTTTGAGCCTGGACGGGTGTGGTGCGCGTCGCCAGCCAGAGCGTAAGCAGCACCAGCACGGCGCAGCGAATGGTATATCGGCGCATACAAAATCCTTCGTGAGGCCGCAAAAGCGCGGCCATAGCAGCATACGAGGGAGAGCTTGCTGCGCCATCCGGCAATAGATCGACAGCCCTTCCGGCGATCGGTAGACGTCGAATCAGTCGGAAGTCGCATCTGTAGGGGTTTGCGTAACGTCTGGATCTGGCTTCGCGGAGATCTGCGGGCAACGCTACCTGGGTTGTGTGAGGACAATGAAGGCCAGCATGCCGGCGATCGAGACGAAGGGCAGCAGACAAACACCGGCGAGCCAGCGCTGGTGACGATACAGCGCCAGGGCCGCGCCAAGCTGGAAGAGCGGCAGGAAGAAGCCAAAACCCCTGAAGAGCGGCCAAAAGGCGTGCAGATACCAGGCAAACGGCAGCGCAACCAGGGCCGCGATCAGCAGCAAGCGCGGCTGCTGGCGTACAATCCCCGCGATTGAGAGGCCAAGCGAGGCAAGAATGCCAGGCCAACTCATAAGCATGATCAGGAGCGTCCAGAGCATAGCGCCTCGCTTGTGCTGATATGCCAGGTCGGCAGACGGCTGCCACACAATCGAGTATAGCGCTGCTGCGGGATCAGGTCATCGGGTCGAACGTTGAGCTTGATATCGGGTCGTGATCGGGCTGAAGGTCAACACGCTCACGCTAGCTCTTCAGCAGCTCAAAAGCCGTCGCGACCACCGTGCGATCGATGCCAAAATGGTTGCTGAGCGTTGCGGGAACATCGCCCGTGATCGGATGGTCGATGCGCTGGCCGTCGCGGAATTCTTGAAGGTGATACGGCTGCTCGTCGCTATTAAAGCGCCAGATCTGATCATCGACCAGCTTGCGAATGATCAGCCGATCCAGAAACAGGCCGGTGTCAGAGTAATCGTTGATCGTGGCGTCGCAGTAGGCCGCGTCGTCGATCGGCGCGTCGATCAGATCGAAGAGGTAGGGCTTGGGCAGCGCTATCAGCTCGACGACGTAGCGCGCGGGCGCGATCTCCCGCAGCGTGTAGGTGCCAAACGGCGTGTCCAGCTGCGACTCAGGCAGCGACGTCAGCGGCAGCGCCGCATGGATCGGGTAGCCGGCGTCGACCAGCCAGCGCTCAGCCTGGCTCTGGATTACGATCGCGGTGTGGCAGCCGATCGACTCGTGCATGTTGTTGAGCGTGAGATAGCCGTGGTAGCCCAGGCTGCGCAGCAGCGCAAAAAAGGCGCGATTGCTCTCGAAGCAGGTGCCGCCCGTGCCCAGGCGAATCGCATCCTGCCAGAACTCATCCGGCCAGCGCGCCGCCTCCGCCGGACTCGTCACCCTGGCGCGCTTCACAATGCGCGAGGCGCTTTCCCAGGGCACGCTGCGGCTATAGGCCAGGATCAGCCTATTGAGCACGTCGAGATCCGGCACGCCAGGCGCAACGCCGAGATAGCTGAGCACGGCCTCGGTGAGCTGGGGAGCCAGCGCGGGCGTGATTATGCCGAAGCGTCCAGTCTGAGTGTGCATTCGATAATCCCATCCTCGGCAATCTCCTCGCCGATGATCGTGAAGCCGTTTTTTTGGAGCACGCGCAGCGAGCCGTGATTGTGCTTGACGACGTGCGCGTACAGCGGGCGAGTTTTGACGCGATCCAGCAACGCCGCCAGCGCCGCGCTGGCCAAGCCCTGGCCCCAGTATGGCTTGCCGATCCAGTAGCTGACCTCGGTCTGGCCGTCCTGCTCCCAGCTGCCAATGTCGCCGGCTACCTTTCCATTGTAGAGGATCGTTTGCTTGGTGATCGTGCTGTTGACCAGGAGCTTGCGCCAGTGCGCCATGAAGGCGTCGCGCTCCCTGGACGGAAAGGCGGCCATCTGGCTGGCCTCAGGATCGAGCTGGAACTCAAAGAAGATCGGCAGATCCGCTTCGGTCACGTCGCGCAGCACGACGCTGCTGGCTGGATCGGACATGGGGTGCTCCTGTGGTAGTTCTGTTGTGGCGTGATCTGCCTTTAAACAATCCGGTCCTCGATCTCCCAGATGTGATCGATGATATGCCAGGCGGCACGCCGGACAAAGGTTCGTGGCTTCCACAGCTTGCCGCCGCGTGGCCCGTGCTCCGGCACGCCATCACGCACTGCGGTGGTCAAGGCGTCGTGGATCGCCTGACGATTGTGCGCGATCGCTTCGTCCAGGCTGACGTCTTTGGGTGGCTTGGCCTTCCAGGCGATCTGCCGTAGATAGCCGTAGTTGGCGTCGATGACATGCATCACGATCTTGTCGAGCTCACGACCGCCGCCGCGTGGACCCTTGCGCAGCTCCTTATCGGTCGCCGCCGTGATCGCCGCCTCAAGCCCTTGCCAGTAGGCGTTGAGCAGCGCCTGGAAGCGCTCAAGCGTGGCCTCGTCGATCGGCTGTGCGTCGCTGGGCAGCTCGACGTTGGGCGCGCCGAACTCGGTTGTGCTGTTGCCCTCAACCTGATCGACAACCTTGAGCTCCGCCGCATCTTTGGGCGCCGTGAATGAGATCTTCGCGGCCTTGAGCAGCTTGGCGTAGCGTGGCGCGCTTTCGACGAGCGCCTGTAGCGCTGACGCTTGATCTTTGCCGCCGCGGCTCCAGCCCGGCCAGTCGATTGCGCCGGCAAATACGTGCTTGGTGCCAACTTCCAGAAACACATCGGTAGCGCTGGACGATCGTGCCACTGATTGCTCCTCCCTATGCGAGATGCGCCTACGATAGCACAGGCGTCAAACGCGATACGAGCCGTCACCGGTAGGAAGATCACCGCTCAGTGCCGCTGCGTACGGACAGCGCTGCTTGTAACATATGCGGGGAAGTGCTGCGGTGCCAGTTGCTGAAGCAGGAGCCGCAGCTCGCTGGATCGCTCCCAGCCAAAGATGTTGAGCGGAATGCGGCGATCGATATTCCAGCCATACGAGGTCGTCCAGTGGTGGAAACGCACCACGCGCGACATGTAGACCGACGCACGGTTGTGTAAGCGCAGATGTGGCTCTAGCATATATCCCCAGCGCGGATCAAGGCTGTCAACCACGGCGATCACATTCGACCACTCGGTCTGAATCCTTAATCCCGGCGTTCGGTAGTCCAGCATCGTCGGCGAAAGCGTCAGCGAAGTGCTGGCGAGCCACTGGTGAAACTGTCGGTACCAGATGATTGCGAAGCTGATACATATGGGGCCGAAGATGAGGGCCGCCGCATCGCCGACATAGATACCACGTAGGACAAGGAATAGCCCAAGGCCGGCGAGCAGGCTGCTGCCACAGGTAACCACGATCGTGCGCAGCCGCAGGTAGCTGCCGCCCACATGAAACACCCAGATCTCGGGCTCGGATGATTGAGTCGGTTCCTGCATCATGGTCGCTCCGGCTGGAAACAAGCAGTGTATCAGCGTATGATACCTCAACGCAGAAGATACGCAGCGGCAGCCGTTATAAGCTACGTCTGGGCCAGGCTGTAAGCGTTGCTGGTGCCGCTGCGTCGAGATCAGCCACGACTCATGCGCTTTGTGATGGCGTGGCCCATTCGACAAGCTGGACCACGATGCCGTTGGGATCGGTGACCTGGAAGAGCCGTTCGCCCCATGGCTCCTCGCGCAGCGGCAACGTGATCTTCACGCCCGCCTCACGCAAGCGGCGCTCTTCGCTGGCCAGATCGTTGACTGTGAACGCCAAAATAATGCCGGATGCGTGCTGGTCTCGGTAGCTGGGAGGCAATACTTCAATCCCACGGCGCAGGAAGATAATTTCCATAGCGACGTCTTCCCGCCCCAAGGAGGCATAATGTTCGTACTCATCGACGGCCTGCTGCTGGAAGCCAAAATGCTGTGCTAAGAAGCGGCTGGACGCTGCGACGTCGTCGACTGTGAGTGACACCGTGGTGCGTGTGATGTTCATACATGCTCCTTGGTTGCTCCCGAAGCCTGATCATCCGATGCTTGTGCTATGGCTTTGTTCAAGGCGCTGCCGAATGTGGCCAACTACCTCCGGTGCTGTGTGTAGATCCTCAATCCGCAGAAGTTCCGCATGCAAAAGTTTACCAAATTGACAGGTAACTGTCAACATAAT
>JAFAYS010000899.1 GCA_019240175.1 Chloroflexota bacterium
GGCAAGGCTGTCGAGATCGAACGGGATCGGTTAAGCACGGCATCTACTCCAACTATTCTATCGATGCGCTGCGCATGTGGGACTGGTTGGGGTTTTGCCACTGCCGGTCCAGCGGCGAAGTATGGCGCGGCGAGTTTAAGCTTAATAATATTTCTTGTCAAGATTGAATTAAGCGCCGCTCAAGCTCGGCTTAATCTGGAAACTTCTGCCGCGCGCAGAATTGGAAGGTATCATGTCATCATCCTACCGCTATGGCTTTTATCTACGCCCCGACTTGGCGACGAGCCGCGCTCAGAGCGAGATGCATCGCGTGCTGCGCGCGCAGTACAATCTGATGGCCGCCGGGCTGTTCATGCCGCACGCCACGCTCAAAGGTTTTTTCCGCAGCGACGCCGAGCCCGCCACGATGATCGAGCGGCTGGATCAAAGTATGGCTGGCTGGCGCTCGTTCACGGCCTACAACAACGGCGTACAGCGCTTCGGGCCGCGCTCGATTGTGACCACGATCCGCGATCTGCCCGACGGCGTGATCAACCTCGCGCTGTACGAGCTTCACGATCGCGCCTGGGCCGCGCTGGAGCCGCTGGTACATCCTGAGTGCGAGTTCACGCCCAACGATCCGCGCGGCCTGACCGGGCCGAATCCATTCCATCCGCATCTCACGCTAGCCATGGCCGATCTACGGCCTGAGCTGCAAGACGAAGTATGGGAGTTTGTCACCGAGGCCGGCAGCGTCGGCCCGGCACAGTTCACCGTCGACACCTGCCATCTTTACCGCTTCCACGCCGACTGGTCACGGCCCTGGTGGCAGACGCTGACCTGGGAACTGCTGCATAGCTGGCGGGCGAAGTAGAACGGAGAACCTAGAACCCAGAACCTAGAACCTAAAGCCAAACGGAAGAACAGAGAACGGAGAACAATGGCAACAAGAGAACAAAGAAACAAAAGAACAAAGAAGCACCACTAGATTCTCCCCTTCTCCTGTCGCGACGGGAGAAGGGGCCGGGGGATGAGGGCCTGAACAAAGAACAAAAAATCTTGCCTAACTCCTTGTTCCCTTGTTCATTGGTTCCTTTGTTCCTGAGCTTTATCCCAACTCTCCAGGATCAACCACGATCGGCTCGCGGCTCAGCCGTGAAAGATCGAGCGTGCCGATCAGATCGTGGGGCAGCACAGCTTCCGGCTTGGGAACCAGGCCGGCCCAAAACGCCAGCCTGCCGATGATCTCCGCCGGACGTTTGCCAGCCGTCCGCAGCGCCGCCACCGCCAGCGACGCCTGCCGCTTGGAGAGCCGGTGGCCCTCGGGATCGATCAGCAGCGGCACGTGGCCAAAGGTGGGCGGCGTGTAGCCCAGCACGCGATGCAGCCAGATCTGCCGCGCCGTGCTGTCGAGCAGATCCGCGCCGCGAATCACCTGCGAGATTGCCATGTCGCCGTCGTCCACCACAACCGCCAGCTGGTAGGCGTGGACACCATCGGCGCGGCGAATCACGAAATCGCCGGCGGCCTGCGCTAGATTCTCGCTGATCACGCCTCGGCACAGATCCGCGAACTGGATCGGCGCGATGTCGTCGGGCATACGCACGCGCAAACACGGCCTGCGACCAGCCGCCTCGCGTGATTGCCGCTCGGTCGTGCTCAACAGCCAGCAGCTGTTTGGGCAGTGCTCACGCTGCTCAGCGCCGTGTGGAGCCGAGGCCGCCGCGCGAACTTCGGCGCGCGTGCAGTAGCAGGCGTAGATCAGATCTTGAGCCGCCAGCCGATCCAAGGCCTCGGCGTAGCGCCCACGCCGGCGATCCTGCTCGTAGGGCGCGTACGGCCCGCCGATATCAGGGCCTTCATCCCAATCCAGCCCCAGCCAGCGCAGATCGTCAAGTAGCTGGGCCGTCCACTGTGGCCGCGAGCGATCAGGATCGAGATCTTCGATCCGCAGTACAAATGCGCCGCCTTGCTGCCGGACATCCAGCCAGGCCAGCAGCGCCGTCCATATATTCCCCAGATGCATCGCGCCGGAGGGACTTGGCGCAAAGCGGCCACGCGTCGGGCGGAGATCGTTATTCATGCCCGTATTGTACAAAAGATCTGCGCGCCTGATATTGCGCCAGGATCAGGATTAATCCTAGTAACAGCCGCGCCCACAGCCACTTACAACGTCCGCGCCGAACGATCTACGCTTCCTCTCGGGCGCTGGTCCTCCCAAGGTGGCATCCAAATTGCCATAGCGTCTTCATAAAATCACTGCTTGACACGTGTGGACAATAGGTGTACAAAATGTGCATAAGCTATGCAGAGATTAGATACACACATACAGCGTTTCGCAGCAATTGTGGGCCGTGCTTCCCGTTTAGGGAACGCGGCTCTTTTTTTGTCCTTGCGGAGCGCTCGACGCCCCGCGCCCGGCCTCCATCCTGTCTGCATTCAGCCCGGCCCTGTCCGCCGATCACCCGTTCCGCCCCGCTATGGCAGACCACGCTAGCGACAAGGAGCACCTACTATGTCTGATCGCCGCAGCCAGCGTATTCGAGAACAGCTTCGCCAGCATCCCAACCCGCGCAGCCGAGGACCTGAGTCGCTCTCATTCAACGAGCAGATGCGCCGCGTGTATGTGCCCAGCCAGGCGCAGCCGGTCTCGCCCACGGATCACCACGCGCAGCTTGCCCGACAGCTTGGATCGCGCCGCTCGGGCCGCCGGTAGGGGCGGCGCTTAGCTTCTAGCCTCATAGCGATCCGGCAGTTGCCAACATCGGGTATACTGCCTGTGAAATCGTTGAGTGCTAGGAGATTTCAATGTCAAGTTCGGCACAAACATTGCCGCACTGGGATATGACCGTCGTCTATCCCAGCCTTACATCACCGGAATTTGCAGAAGGATTTCAGGCCCTCGTTCAAAGCATCACCGATCTAGAGCAGATCTTCGATACTCATAACATCGCCGAGCGCGAGGCCGCGCCGCTAGACGATGCGACTGTGCAGGCGTTCGAGGCCGTGATCGAGCGCTACAACAGCGTGCTGGCCGATCACCGCACGATCTCCGCGTATATTTCCAGCTTCACCACCACCAACTCGCGCGACAACGAGGCCCAGTCGAAGCTGAGCCAGCTGCAGCAGCAGACGGTTCGGCTGACGCTGCTCGACACGCGCTTTACGGCCTGGATCGGCAGCCTGGACGTCGAGGCGCTGATCGAGCGCTCGCAGATCGCGCAAGATCACGCATTCATGCTGCGCCAGTCCAAGCTTCAAGCCGAGCACCTGATGTCGCCCGCCGAGGAAGCGCTGGCCGCCGAGCTGAGCGTCAGCGCCAGCACCGCTTGGTCGAAGCTCCACAGCAATCTGACCTCGCAGCTGATCGTGCCCTTTGAGCGCGACGGCCAGGTCGAGGATCTGCCGATGAGCATGATCCGCAACCTGGCCTTCGAGGAAGATCGCGATGTGCGGCGCAAGGCGTACGAAGCCGAGGTCGCCAGCTGGGAGCAGGCCGCGCTGCCGCTAGCCACCGCGCTCAACAGCATCAAAGGCGAGGTTAACACGCTTTCGAAGCGCCGGGGCTGGGCCTCGCCGCTAGATGCCGCGCTCTTCGACAACAATATCGATCGCCAGACACTCGACGCGATGATGCAGGCCGCGCGTGAGTCCTTCCCCGATTTTCGGCGCTACCTGCGCGCTAAAGCCCGCGCGCTTGGCCTCGAAAAGCTGGCCTGGTACGATCTGTTCGCGCCGGTCGGCACCAGCAGCAAAGTCTGGAACTACGATGTCGCCCAGGATTTTATTGTCGAGCAGTTCGGCAGCTACTCAAGCAAAATGAGCGAGTTCGCGCAGCGCGCGTTCAATGAAAGCTGGGTCGATGCCGAGCCGCGCTCCGGTAAGCGCGACGGTGCCTACTGCATGGCGCTGCGCAAAGACGAGTCGCGGGTCTTCGCCAACTTCAAGCCCGCGTTCGGCGGCATGAGCACGCTGGCTCACGAGCTGGGTCACGCCTATCACAATCTCAATCTGGCCGAGCGCACGATGCTACAGCGCTCTACGCCGATGGTGCTGGCTGAGACCGCCAGCATTTTCTGTGAGACGATCGTTCGCCGCGCCGCACTCAAGCAATCAGATACCCAGGAGCAGATCGCGATCCTTGAGGCCACGCTCGAAAACGCCTGCCAGGTTGTTGTCGACATCAGCAGCCGCTTCATCTTCGAGCAGCGCGTCTTCGAGCGCCGCGAACAAAGCGAGCTGTCGGTCGACGACCTGTGCCGGCTGATGCTGGATGCGCAGCGCGAAACCTACGGCGACGGCCTGGATCAAGACGTGCTGCATCCGTACATGTGGGCGGTCAAAGGCCACTACTACAGCGGCGTCCGCTCGTTCTACAACTATCCCTACATGTTCGGGCTGCTCTTCGGCCTTGGGTTGTATGCGCGCTACCAGGAAGATCCCGAGGTCTTCACGCGCGGCTACGACGAGCTGCTCTCGTCCACGGGCCTGGCCGACGCCGCGACACTGGCCGCGCGCTTCGACATCGATATTCGCACGCCCGACTTCTGGCGCTCTAGCCTGGATATTATTCGCGCCGACGTTCAGCGCTTCGAGGAGTTGATCCAGCCGGGTCTAGAGTGGGGCGGTAAGCAGGAAGCGGAGCCTGATGAGCGCTAGATCCAAGACCCAACGTAGCGCAGATCCGCAGATCGCCGTGACCATGACTCAGGGCCCGCATCCCGCGATCGAGCAAAATCTGCGCAACGTGTTCGCCGCAGCCATCGCGATCGCGCCCTCCGACGAGCCGTCACTGATCGCCTCCGAGGCCAACCGGCACCTTGAGCGCGGCTGCTTCGCGACGCTTGAGGCTGAGCGCGGGCCATGGAGCCGGTATCGCGTCGCGATGCGCGTGCAAGGCATGCCCGTGACAATCGCGACGGTTGAGGTGACGGTGGGGGAAGAAGAACCTAGAACCTAGAACCCAGAACCTAGGGGAACAAGGGAACAAAAGAACAAAGCAAGTACCAAAAATCCCCTCTCCTGTCGCCGACGAGGCAGAAGCCTGCCGAGGAGCGGGGGAGGGGATGGCATGCCAGGGGTGAGGGCCAGTTCCCTACAGCAGCGGCCTCAGCGGCGACAAGATCGTCTCGCTAAACTTGGCAATCAATGGCCGCTGCGACCATTCTTCCAGCGTCAGCTCGCGCGTGTTGGTCGAG
>JAFAYS010000746.1 GCA_019240175.1 Chloroflexota bacterium
GAATATCTGGCCCGAACCTACAACGCCAAGCTGGTGCTGGGCGCGCGGGTGGCGCTGCCGCCGCGCGAGGGCTGGGCCGACTGGCTCGCCTCGCATTCCACCGACGATCGCACGAGCGCGCGCATTCGCAAGGTGCAAGAGCTTGAGGCGATGGGCGCGGACGTGCTGGTGCTGCCCGCCGACGTGGCCGACGCCGACCAGATGCGCGCCGCGCTCGACGCGACTCATGCGCGCTTCGGGCCGCTCAACGGCGTCTTCTACACGGCGGGCACATCCGATCCTGCCGCGTTTGGCGCATTGGAAAGCCTCAACCGTGAGCAGTGCGAGATGCACTTCCAGCCCAAAGGCTACGGCCTGTACGTCCTGGAAGAGCTGCTGCGCGACGAGCCGCTGGACTTTTGTCTGCTCTTCTCGTCGCTCTCGTCGCTGCTCGGCGGCCTGACGCTAGGCGCGTACTCGGCGGCCAACAGCTTTATCGACGGCTTTGTGCAGCGGCATAATCGTCAGCATGCGGTCAAATGGCTGAGCGTCAACTGGGATACCTGGCAGCTGCGCGCGGATCAGCACGCCGTGATCGGCGCGACCGTGGCCTTGTTTGAGATGACGCCAGCCGAAGGCGCGCAGGCGGTCGAGCGGCTGATCGCGACCCGTGGCCACACGCGCATCGTCAACTCCACCGGCGATCTCGAAGCCCGTATCAGCCAGTGGGTACGCATGGACGCGCTGCGCTCCGAGGCGCTGGTCGAGGAAAAATCCGGCGGCGATCTGCTGAGCAGCGGCGACTACGAGCAGCGCATCACCGCGATTTGGAAAGGCGTGCTCGGCATCGACGAGGTTGGCCTGCACGACAACTTCTTCGATCTGGGCGGCAACTCGCTCAACGGCTTGCAGGTAATGTCCAAGATCAAGAAGACCTTCAAAGTGCAGATTCCGGTCGTCGCGCTCTTCGAGGCACCCACGGTCAGCGCGCTGGCGCAGTATCTGCGGCCCAAGAACGCGCCGCAGGTTGATGTCCAGGAAACGCAACTGCGCCAGCGCCGACAGCGCACGCGGGGAGCCGGCGAAAGCCAGGACATCGCGATCATCGGCATGTCGGGCCGCTTCCCCGGCGCGAATAATGTCGAGCAGTTCTGGAACAACATCCGCGACAGCGTCGAGTCCAAGACCTACTTCACCGATGCCGAGCTGCTGGCGTCGGGCGTCGATCCGCTGCTGGTGCAGAATCCAGCCTACGTCAAAGCGCGGCCCGTGCTGGACGACGTCGAGCACTTCGATGCGGCCTTCTTTGGCTACACGCCGCGCGAGGCTGAGCTGATGGACCCGCAGCAGCGTATTTTCCACGAGTGCGCGTGGGAAGCGCTGGAAATGTCCGGCTACGATACGCAGCGCTACAAGGGCCTGGTCGGCGTGTTTGCCGGCGCGAACCTCAACGTGTATCTGATGCAGATCTTCGCCGATCCGGCCCTGCGCGCGATGGTCGACGATAGCATGGTGCTGGAAAACGACAAGGACGCGCTGGCGACCAACGTCGCCTACAAGCTCAACCTGCGCGGCCCGAGCTTCGCGGTGCAGACCTTCTGCTCGACCTCACTGGTGGCGACGCATCTCGCGTGTCGCAGCTTGCTGGGCGGCGAGTGCGATATTGCTTTAGCGGGCGGCGTCTCGGTGCGCATGCCGGTCAAGGCCGGCTACCTCTACGTCGAAGGCGATCAGGCGTCGCCCGATGGCTGCTGCCGCACCTTTGACGCCGACAGCGAGGGCGCGACTTTTGGCGACGGCGCGGCGGTGGTGGCGCTCAAGCGGCTTGAGGACGCGCTGGCCGACGGCGACACGATTCACGCCGTGATTCGCGGCTCGGCGATCAACAACGACGGCGGGCGCAAAGTTGGCTATACCGCGCCGAGCGTCACCGGCCAGGCGGAGGTGGTGACCACCGCGCTTGAGCGCGCGGGCGTCGATCCGGCCACGATTGGCTATGTCGAGGCCCACGGCACGGCTACGCGGCTCGGTGATCCGATTGAGGTCGCGTCGCTAACCAAGGCCTATCGCACGTTTACCGAGCGCACCAACTTCTGTGTGATCGGCTCGGCCAAGCCCAACGTCGGGCACCTGGACCGAGCCTCGGGTGTGACCGGCCTGATCAAAACCACGATGATGGTCAAGCACGGCGTGATCCCGGCGCTGCTGCACTTCCAGCGCCCGAATCCCGAGATCGACTTTGCCAGCAGCCCGTTTGTCGTCGCCACACAGCGCCAGGAGTGGCAGCGCGGCACCACGCCACGCCGCGCCGCCGTGAACTCGCTGGGTGTAGGCGGCACCAACGCGCATGTGATCGTCGAGGAGCCGCCGACACAGCCCGAGTCCAGCCCGTCGCGACCGTATCAACTGCTGCTGTTGTCGGCGCGCACACCCACGGCGCTCGACGCCGCGACCGCGAATCTGGCGAGCTTTTTGAAAGCCCAGCCGGAGATCGCGCTGGCGGATGTCGCGCACACGCTCCAGATCGGACGGCGCGGCTTCGAGCAGCGGCGCATGCTGGTCGTGCGCGATACCGCCGAGGCCACAGCGCTGCTCGACGGCTCCGAGCCGCAGCGCATCGTCAGCCGAGGCCAAAAGCCCGCCGATCGGCCCGTGGCCTTCTTGTTCCCCGGCGTCGGTGAGCAGTATGTCGGCATGGCGCAGAACTTGTACGACCACGAGCCGATCTTCCAGGCCGCCGTCGATCGCTGCTGCCGCCTGTTGCAGCCGCTCCTGAGTCAAGATCTGCGGACGCTGCTCTACCCGGCCACGACCGCGCCCGCGACCAATGGCAGCACGCCGGCGCTGGACTTCCGCGCGATGCTTGGTCGCGGCGAGACCACGAG
>JAFAYS010000166.1 GCA_019240175.1 Chloroflexota bacterium
TGGCGAAGTCTTCCGCTGTGACCGGCGAGCCATCGCTGTACTTGAGGTCGGCGCGCAGCGTGAAGGTCACGACCGTCGCGTCGTCGTTGTACTCCCACTTCTCGGCGGCTGCCGGGACCGTCTCCAGATCCTTGCTGAGGCCAGTCAAGCCCTCATAGATCAGGCCCAAGCTCGCCAGCTCCTGCGAGAACGAGGCCTTCTGCGGATCGAGCGTATCGGGCCAGGTGGTCAGGCCGATGCGCAGGATGTTATCGCCGCCGGTGCTGCCGGTGCTGCCCGAGGGCGAAGCAGCGGGCGATGCCGGCGCGCTTGCGGTCGGCGTCGTGGTGGTGCTACCACAGGCCGCCAGGATGGGGAGGATCAAAGCTACAAGTAGTAGCCATGAATAGGTTTTTTTCCAGCCTCGCAGATTCATGAATACTCTGCTCCTTCATACGATGAAGATTGGACACATAAGGACATACCGTTAGATCGGGCGTTAACGGTGAGTGACAACATGTTAAACAATCAGGTCGTCGCCCTCCTTTCTGTCTCAAAGAGACAAGCAAATATTATGCGATTGGCGCAGTCAAAGATGACCAGGCCCGCAGAAACAACGCCGAACGACGCACCTCTGATCCATGAGCAGACATGTGCGCGATCAACGCTTGTAGTTGTTGGTAGGCGTTAATACGCTGCGCCAGACGATTCCAGCGATCGGAGACAACAGAGTTACTTGAGTCGGGTAGAGATGTACGACGCAAAAGAAAACCTAATTCATCGTAGCGTGTGGAGGTATCGTGTACAACTGCCCGGTTATTAGCTGGTCGCGCTCGTCTCATACACCAACTCAACTGAATTCGGGCCGCAATACGACTAATTGGGGTCCGATAGTAGCATGGCCTGTAGTCACTGTCAAATACTCTCCAACGCTACAGGCCATACGGTAGCGTAGAAAGCTTAGATGGAGCATGCGTGCGCCAGATGCAGCGCCTCAAGTGCCTCCACCGCGTACCGTGCATTGGCCGCCGGGTCGGCGTCGACCCAGATGCCGTGCTGTCGATCGTCGACGCTCGCCGCCAGCCAGCGCCGCACCATCTGGGCCGAAAGCCCGCCGATGTCGGGTGGCAGCGCAAGCGCCGCTTGAGCTTGGCGCAATCGCGATCGATACACCGGCCCGGTCAACTGGTTATCCAGCAGCTGGCGCTGGTAGCCAACCGGCGACACGCGCGGCTCTACTTTGGGCTGATGGATCGTGTCCCACTCCGGAGCCGCCAGCGGTAGCCAGCAGCGCTGCGGCTGCGCGGGCGCTTCTCCGGCGGAGACAAGCATGAAAAGATTGGCCGGAGACATATGGCCGGCGCGACCGACGGCGCGTAAGGTTGCCGCGACTTCACGCTCGACCCAGCGCAGCGTTGTCGTCGGATCGCCGGGCGTATCGATCAGAATAAACCAGGCCTTGCCCTGCTCGATCGGCTCGATCAACGTGCTGACAAAGTCGCCGATGCGGATCGCCGCGAAGCGTTGCGCGACCTCGTCGCCGCCGATCGGGCCGTGGAGATGCAATACCTGTTCGCTGCCAGCGCCCACAATTGTGGTTACCAGCGACTCAAAGAGCGCCATCGTGCGATCGCGGGCCGGGCCATACAGACACACCCGCAGATGTAATTTTAAGCCTACATAGATCGCCTTAATCAAATCCGTCGAGCGACAACCGCTGTCGTTCGCCGCCACGAGCAGCCGTTCTACTAGCTGCTGCTCGCTGGGTGGCGTCAGTGCCACCTTGCCCAACCGCGCAAGCAACAGCGATGTGCTGAGCGCGTGGGTTCCTTTACCTATCAATGGAGTTGCTCCTACGAAATGCTGCAACGTTGTTGTCGACGGCCATGCTACAGTGAGCGGTCATCGCTGGCCCCTAGAGCCAACAACGCAACATCGTCGTTGATGTTAACGTAGCATCCGATACACCTATCACCACCTGCAACGCAATCCGGTTCAATGCAGCTACGGGCTGATCCTCCTGCTTTTTCCGGCTGCAAACGGACTGGCGTTTGGCTCAGCGGTTGACCAGCAGTTGGTATGCCACGGAGTAGCGGCATAAACACCGCGGCGGCACTCCGACTAGCGAAGGAGCGCTTCGGCATCATTCATAAGTCGATTGGCATTCCGTAAGAGGCGCGGTACAATATAAGCGGATATTCAAGACTCTTGATCGTGGAGGACTAAGGCGCTATGCCGACCTACGTTTA
>JAFAYS010000200.1 GCA_019240175.1 Chloroflexota bacterium
TAAATGATTGGCCGTTGGTCAGTGCTCCCGACGATCCCTGGCCGTTGTCGAAGGTGACCGTATGCGCAACGCTGCCCTGGTTGGTCCAGGCTACAGCACTGCCGACAGAGGACACGCCGGCTGAGGGCTCGTACCCGAAATCAGTAATATCGACCTCGTGGATCACCAGATTCTGGCCTGATGTAACATGAACGCAAACCAGCATAAGACCGATGCCCAGCGCGATCAAGGTATGTATTCGGTGCATAACAACTCCAGAGGATAGAAGACGCGCATGATCCATCATCACAGGACGCGGATCATGCGCGAAGGAACACTCCTTAAGCTAAGGTACGAAGCTTTGAGTGCGTTGATCGCTAGGCTGATCGAAACGGTCTGGCGGGAATGAGTCAGGATCGCTCAGCCCGCAATTGCAATGTCCATGCCAGGAGTGCTTCCAGCAGCGCGCGGATTTGCTGGGCGGTCGCGTCGTCGGTGAGACGGCCCTCGGCGTCGAACTTTTCCCAGGCCATCGGGATCATCACCTCGGGCTTGTTGAGCGGCAGCATGTTGGTGAAAACCGCAATCTGGCGCAGATGCAGCTGGGCGCGCACCGTGCCAAACCTGCCGCCCGCCCCGACAATCGCCAGCGGCTTCGCGTTGAGCGGCGAGGACTGCGGCGGGCGCGAGGCCCAATCGATCGCGTTTTTCAGCACGGCGGGAATCGAGTAGTTGTACTCCGGCGTCGCGATCAGCAGCGCGTCGGCGGCGGCAAGGCGCTGCTTGAAGTGCCGCACCGGCTCTGGGCCGCCGTCCACATCCAGATCGCCGTTGTAGAACGGCAGCGGCGCGAGATCGAAGATTTCCAGCGACATGCCATCAGGCAGTAGCTCGGCAGCCGCGCGCAGCACCGCGAGATTATACGATGCTTTGCGCAGACTTCCGGCAAATCCCAGCACATGCACAGCCTTCGGCATGAATCACCTTCTCCTCATTGATCGATTCAGGCGGCGTCCCAGCTCAGCGGCAGGCGTGTGGGATTCCGCAAAAAGAAACTTGGTACAAATTCCGGCGTGTGGTCGGGCGCGAGCTGAAGGTTGGGCAGCCGATCCAGCAGCGTTTCAAGCGCGATCCGCGCTTCTAGCCGCGCCAGAGCCGCGCCGAGACAAAAGTGGATGCCCCAGCCAAAGCCAAGGTGGCGCTTGAGATTATCCCGGCGCGGGTCGAAGCGCTCAGGATTGGGGAAAACCGCGTCGTCATGATTGGCCGAGGCATACATCACATGCACGCGCGCGCCCGCCGGCAGCTGCGTGCCGCCGAGCTCGACGGGCTCCGTCGTGGTGCGCGGCTCACCCTGCACCGGCGACCCTATCCGCACAACCTCCTCGATCGCCGCCGGAATCAAGCTGCGATCCGCCTGAAGCGCCTGCCACTGCTCAGGATTCCGCTGCAGCAGATAAACCATCTGCGCGATCACGCTGCTGGTTGTCTCGTGGCCGGCGAAGAACAGGATCAGCATATTGACGATGATCTCGGCGTTCGTCAGCGGCGTCATGCCGTCGATGCGGGCCTCGACCAGCGCCGTCGTGAGATCGTCGCGCGGATGCGTCCGGCGCTCGGCGATCATGGCCTCGCAGTAGCGCTGAAAGGCCATATAGTTCTCGACATAGACCAGCTTCTGCTCGACGGGAATCTCGGGCGCGTACAGCAGCATCCGATCGTCGCAGTAGCGCTTGAGCATCCGAATGTCGCTGCGAGGAATGCCCAGCAGATCACCGATCACGATCATCGGCAGCGGATCGGCGAAGTCGTGCACCAGATCGACCTGGCCCTGAGCGGCAAACTGATCGACCAGCTCGTGCGCCAGCGCGCGAATCTGCGGCTCCATCTCGGCGATACGGCGCGGCGAAAAGCCGGCGCTAAACAGCCCGCGAATACGATCATGGCTCGGCGGATCGTTGTTGACCAGACCGGCGACCTCGGGATAGCCGCTGTCGAGCACCGCCGCGATCTCGGGCGGCCAGGGTATCATCGGCTTGAGGAAATCGGCGGACGAGAAGCGCACGGGATCGCGCAGGACTGTGAGCGCATCTTCGTGGCGCGTCACCAGCCACAGATTCAGGTGTGGGATGTAACACACCGGCTCGTCGCAGCGGGCCTGCGCGTAGAACAAGTACGGATCATCGCGGTGTGGCGGAGCGAATGGGTTGTAGCTCGCGCCGAGGCTGGACACTGGTGCAACATTGGTTGGCTGAAAGATGGTCTCGTCCATGGGAACCTCCGTGAAAACCGTTACAATATTCGCCCTATCTCCTCTCTTCAGCCGTTACAACGCCCGCCATTTGTTCGCTTGTTCGCTTGTTCCTGTGTTCCTAGTTCGTCTTTAAGTTCTTGGTTCTTGGTTCTCTCGTTTTGTTCCTTTCGCTACAGCACCCGCCCCGTCTCCTCGTCGACACGCCAGGTTTGCAGGCCATAGCGATCGAGGTTGAACTCGATAATCTGGCCGCCCGCGTCGGTCAGCGCCTCGCGCACCATGCGCTCGGCATCGGCCTCGCAAAAAAACACGATACAGCCGCCGCCGCCAGCGCCGCAGGCTTTGCCGCCCAGCGCTCCGTTGTGCTCGGCCACCGTAAACAGCCGATCGACGGTCTCGTTGGTCACCGTGGGATGCAGAGCGCGCTGGCAGTCCCAGTTCTCGCGCAGCAGCGATCCTAGCTGGCTCAGCTCGCCGGAGAGCAGCGCGCTTTTCACGCGCCGGGCGATGTCGCGCATGGTGCGCAGGGCGTTACACGTGGCCGGCTCGCCGCTGGTATAGGCCTGCTGCACACGCTGGATAATATCGCCCGACAGCCGCGACGTGCCGCTGTAGCAGAGCACCAGCCGCTTTTCCAGCTCGTTGATCACGCCCGCGCTGACCGGCAGCGGACTGCTGATCGGCGGATGCGCGCCAAACTCCAAAAAGTTGATGCCGCCCAGCGCTGCCGCCAGCTGATCCTGCTTGCCGCCCGCAATGCCCAGCTCCTCGATCTCCAGCCGCGTCGCCAGATCGGCCACCTCGTGCGCCGATAGCCGCTCCGCTTGCAGCACGTTGAGCACGCCGACCAGCGCCACGCCCAGCGAGGCCGAGGTGCCCAGCCCCGAGCCTGGCGGC
>JAFAYS010000212.1 GCA_019240175.1 Chloroflexota bacterium
ATAAAATGCCCGATCGCGGCCTGAGAGCCGGCCTCGCGCCCCACTCTGTGGCAGCGCCAGAGTCCCTGCGCCGGCTACGGTGCCTGCCGTTGTTCCACTCCATTCGCCCGTGTATAATGGGCAGGATAGATGGTTAACGCTCAGGCAATATTGACGCTGATCGACTGGAATCTCCTGTGCCTCGCCCGTGACATAGCAGCGATGCTCGGAGGTGGGAGACGCAAAGCGGATCGCGCGGTTTTGGCGTAACCCAAGATAAGGACAATGGGCGCGTTCGTTCACAGTTCTACCTTCTCAGTGGCGATAATGTAGTATAGAGGACGGATCGGGCCACGTCAAAGCTTTGGAGATTCAGGTATGCGGATCGTTTTGGTATCAGATATTCATTCAAATGCAGTCGCTCTGGACGCCGTGCTGGCTGCGCTACCACCCTATGATGAGTTGTGGTGTCTGGGTGATACGATCGGCTACGGGCCTGAGCCAAACCGCTGTTTGGAGCACATGCGCCAGCTGGCAACGCACGCGCTCACCGGCAACCACGATCTCGCGAGCCTGGGGCTGGTCTCGCTGGCCGATTTCAACGCGCTGGCGCGCACAGCCAACCAGTGGAACAACGAGCAACTGGAGCCGGATCTGCGCGCCTATCTTCAAGAGCTGCCGGCGAGTCTGTCGCTGCCGCCTGCGGTCACACTTGCCCACGCCAGCCCGCGCGATCCGATCTGGGAATATATTCTCGACGCCGAGACCGCCCGCGCCAACCTCGATCATTTTGAAACGCAGATCTGCTTCGTCGGGCATACCCACGTCCCGATGATGTTCGCGCAGCACGCCGACGGCAAGATTGAGCTGCGCCGTGGCCGCGCGGGCGAGGTTCTACGCATCAAGCCCGACTCGCGCTACATTATCAATCCCGGCAGCGTCGGCCAGCCCCGCGACGGCGATCCACGCGCGGCCTACGCAATCTGGGACACCAAGGTCAACACGCTGCGATTCAACCGCGTCGAGTACGACATCGAGGCGACTCAGCGCAAGATGCACGCGGCTAAGCTGCCGGATCTGCTGGCCGAGCGGCTGTCGTTTGGCCGGTAAAACTATTTGAACAGCCAGCGGTTTTAAAGAGTAAGCCAGCGTGCTCGAAAACACGCTGGCTATGTAGTGCTAGCTATACGCAGAGCAACGAGTGCCGAGCGTGCCTAGGAGCAGCCCGCACAGTACGAGCCTGCCGTCCAACCGCCACAGTTCTTGACGCCACCCGTACAGTTGCGGCATACACGTCGCTGGGAATATGTGCGCCTGCTCGCGACACTTCCTTGTCCGGCACACGAGCCACACGAGGTCGTCGGGTAGCGATATTCATAATAATCAGGCGTACAGGCAGAGGCTGAGTCGGTCGTGGCGACAGCACCAGCAATGCCAAGGCCGAGCGCTGCGCCCATCTGCGAGATACGCTTTAAGAAGCCACGGCGTGAGGTGTTTTTGGGCGTGTTCGATGAGGACATCTGGACCTCCTTGTCCGGGGGTGTTTTTACAGCTTCTTAACCATACCACTCGTGTCAAGCTTTGCCAAAGTTGCGCCATTTAGCATACAGGCGTATACTCCTCACTCGGAGAGCATATTTTAACCAATGCTTGACTATTTCATGACGATACAAGGCCCGACCCTGGCAACGCTGATCTTGATCGCGCGTCTGGCGATCGGCAGCTTTCTCCTCCCCTCAGGACTGGGCAAGCTCGCCGATCTGGCCGGCTTCACCAGCGGTGTTCGGGACTATCGCATCCTGCCCAATCACCTTGTGCCTGTGTTTAGCCGGCTACTGCCCTGGCTTGAAATAGTGCTAGCTCTGGCCTTATTGCTGGGCGTGCTAGTGCCGATCGCGGCAGTCGCCGTGAGTGTGCTGGTCGCTTGCTTTACGATCGCGGTTGTGATCAATCTCGTGCGCGGACGCGAGATCAACTGCCAGTGCCACGGCGTCGCCGGCAGCCGCACGATCTCATGGGGCACGGTCGCGCGCAATCTGCCGCTGATCGGGCTAAGCCTGTGGCTGGGTGTGGCCGCGCCGCTAGCGCTGACAAGTATAGACTGGCTCCAGCGCTGGACGATCGATCTCACCCTGATCGGCTCACCGGCGGCGGCTATACTGGCCGTATGTTGCATCGGCTTCTGGTGGGTGGCGCTGCTGCTGATCGAATGGATCGGCCATCTACATACAAAAACAGATCAATTGCTTAAGGATCAAACATGACCGGTATCTGGCTGATCTCCTACATCGCGCTCTGGATCTTGTTTTTGATCCTGGCGGTTGTGCTGCTGCTTACCGTGCGCAGCCTCAGTGTTGTCGTCGAAAAACTTCAGGCGCTGCAGCCCGGCCCCGAGCCGCTGGCGACCACAGTACCAATCGGCGAGATGCTGCCGGATGTCGAGCTGCGCGGGCGCGACGACGTGCTGCGCTCACTGCATAGCTTCGGCGGCACCGATACAGCGGTCGTGGTGGTCAGCCCCGGCTGCGGTCCCTGTCGCGACGTGCTGGCAGAGGTCGGACAGCACCCAGCGTCAAACGATCCGCTGCATCTGCGTGTGGAGCAAACCCTGCTGATCTGCGTTGGCGAGGCAAACGAGGCAGCGCGAGAGCTGGATCAGGCGCGCGTACCTGCCAGCGTACCGGTTTTCTTCGATCCCGAGAACAAGGTAAAATCGTTGTGGGGGATTCAAGGCACGCCCACGATGATCGTCCTGACTCCCGACTTGCAGGTTGTCCACGCCTCCGCCGGATTTACACCATCGCATATGTGAGCGGACGAGGTTGTCCTCAAATACTGCTCAGGATAGATAGTTTATGTCAATCGAAGCCCGCTACCGCGATCTGTATCGCAGCTCTGCCGAGATCTACACCAAGTCTCTGAGTCACTTTCCTAGCGGCGTTACCCACGACGGGCGCTACATGCAGCCGTTTCCGATCGCGATCGATCGGGCTGAGGGCGCGTATAAATGGGACAGCAACGGCCATCGCTGGATCGACTACTGGCAAGGCCACGGCGCGCTACTACTTGGCCATAGCCATCCGGCACTTGTCGCGGCGGTGCAGCAGCAGATCGGGCGCGGCACACACTACGGCTCAAACCACGCGCTGGAAATTCGTTGGGCGGAGGCTGTCAAAGCCTGCTTTCCACACTTCGAGCGGCTGCGCTTCACCTCGTCGGGAACCGAGTCGACGCTGCTGGCGCTGCGATTGGCCCGCGCCTACACGCGCAAGCCGGTAATCGTGCGCTTCACGGGGCATTTCCACGGCTGGCACGATCTGGTAGCGCAGGACGCCGCCGATAAAGTGCTGCCCGGCGTGCTTGATGCACTCACCAACGGCTTACTGGTGCTGCCGCCCTCGCTGTCGGCGCTAGAGCAAACGCTGGCAGCGCGCGACGATATTGCGGCGGTAGTCCTGGAACCGTCCGGCGCCAGCTACGGCACGCAGCCGCTGCCCGACGAATTCTTGCGTCAACTGCGGGCGCTGACAACCGAGCGCAATATTCTGCTGATCTGCGACGAGGTGGTGACCGGCTTTCGCGTCGCGCCGGGTGGCGTGCAGCAGCGCGCGGGCGTGCAGGCCGATCTCACGGCGCTGGCTAAGATCGTGGCGGGTGGATTGCCAGGCGGCGCGGTCGGTGGGCGAGCTGAGATTTTGGAGCAGATTGCGTTTGGCGATGCTGAGTGGAACGCTACCCGCAAGATTATTCACCAGGGCACATACAACGCTAATCCGCTCTCGGCAGCGGCTGGCACTGCGATGCTGGAGATTGCCAAGACCGGCGAGCCGCAGCAGGCAGCGGCGTCTCAGGCGTCGCGCTTGATCGCCGGCCTCAACGATGTGCTGCGCCAGCGCAAGCTCGATAGCTGCGCCGCGTATGGCGATGCCTCGATTGTGCACCTGGTGCTGGGCGCGCAGACAACCTTCCCGGCTGGTGAGCTACCCGCTGATCTGCCGGTTTTTGAGCTCAAGCGCGGCGGCGATCCACGCTTTACCGCGCTGTTCCGCATGGCGCTGCTCAACCACGGCGTCGATCTGATGCGCGGCAAGAGCGCGTTTGTCTC
>JAFAYS010000516.1 GCA_019240175.1 Chloroflexota bacterium
ACGCTTGGCCGCACGAATCGCTTGCAGGCGCGCGATCTTCTCGGGCGGCATGTTCTTGCCGATCGCGGCGACCGGCGCTGCCGACTTCGCGGCGGCCTTCGCGCCACTACCGGCTGCGGCGGCGGGAACCGCCTTCTGGGTCTTACCGATCATGTGCGGCGCGACACCAATGTTGCCCGGTCGGCGCTTGATGTTGTTTTGCAGCTTCTTCATCGCGCCGGCCTCGACCTCGGCCCAGAAGTTCGGCGCGATCATCTGGTAGTACGAGATCGGGCGATCCAGCGCGCCCTTGTTCATGTCCATGCTCAGGTGATCCGGCGTGGACAGCTCAAAGTGATGATCCATCTTGATCGCGTCGAAGGGGCAGACCTCGGCGCAGTAGCCGCAGCTCATGCACGAGTCGTACTCGATCACGAACTCCTGCGCCGCCGGCACCGCCTTGCCAGTGTTCGGGTCGGTCGCCTGCGTGATGTGGATCACCTTGGGCGGGCAGATGCGCTCGCACTGGAAGCAGGAGGTGCACAGCTCGTGGCCGGTCTTGTCATCGTAGAGCAGGATCGGCATGTTGCGGAAAGCCTCGGGCAGCGCCATGCGCTCCTCCGGATACTCCACCGTAAACATGCCGATGTTGTTGCTCTTGGCGTCGCCGTAGGAGGTAAACGACTTGCCGAAGTGGCGGATCACGGTGAGCATGCCTTGCAGCATGCCCTGGCCGATCCCGACCTTGTCGTCGTGCCGCTGAACCACGACGACCCCGCCACCGCCTGCCGCGATTGGAGCCGTCTTAGTCGGCGTGTGTGTTTGGGGTGTCACGGTCATCGGTCAACTTCTCCCATCACGATGTCGATACTGCCCAGGATCACAATCACGTCCGCGACTTTATGTCCACGGCACATGTCGTTGAGGCCGGACAAGTTGATGAAGCTTGGGGCGCGAATTTTATAGCGATACGCCGAGCTACTGCCGTTGCTGACCAGGTAGTAGCCAAGCTCGCCCTTGGGCGACTCGACGCGCGCGTAGGCCTCGCCGATCGCCGGCTTCAAGCTCTGCTGCTTGGAGGCGGCCTTCATGCCCTGGTTGATATATGAGCCCTCGGCGTTGGGCAGGTCGCGCAGGGCCTGCTCCAAAATGCGGTAGCTCTGGCGCATCTCCTCGATGCGGATCAGATAGCGGTCGTACACATCGCCGACGCTGCCGATCGGAATATCGAAGGTGAAGCGATCATAGATCGAGTAGGGCTCGGCTTTGCGCACATCGTAGGGAATGCCCGAGGCGCGCAGCACCGGGCCAGTCACGCTGTACGAGAGCGCCAGCTCCTTGGGCAGAATGCCCACGCCACGCGCGCGCGTCAGCAAGATCTCGTTGCTGCTCATCAGCCGGTTGAACTCGTCGAAGAAGCTCGGCAGCTGGCCCATGACCTGGTTGATCTGCTCCAGCACCGGCGGCGTCAGATCGCGCGCCAGGCCACCGAAGCGGAAATAGTTACACATCATGCGCGAGCCGCCCACCGACTCGAAGATGTCCATGATCATCTCGCGCTGGCGCATACCGTAGAGCAGCGGCGTTTGCCACGCGCCCATGTCGTTGAGCAAGAAGCCCAGCGCGGTCGCATGGTTCAAGATCCGCGACAGCTCGTCCATGATCACGCGAATATACTCGGCGCGCTCCGGCACCTCAATGCCCGCCAGCTTTTCGACGGCCATGCAGTAGCCGTGCTCGTTGATCATCGAGTTGAAGTAGTCGAGCCGATCGGTGAAAGGGATGATCTGAAGGTAGGTGAAGACCTCGCCGAGCTGCTCATGGTTACGGTGCAGGTAGCCAAAGACCGGCTCAAGATGCACCACGGTCTCACCGTCGATCGTGGTGATCATGCGGAACACGCCGTGCGTCGATGGGTGCTGCGGGCCGATATTGACCTGTAGTTCTTCTGTTTTCAGCATAGCTTGATGACGGAGAAGTGTAAGAAGCGGCGAACGTCGCTGCTACTCTTCGTCTTCTTCCCCCTTCCACTTGAAGTGGTAGTATGAGTCCCCGATCTTCTCAAAATCTTTGCGCATCGGGTGGCCTTCGAACTCGTCCCACATGTAGACGCGCTTGTGAAACGGATGGCCGGGAAACTGCACGCCGTACAGATCCCAGGCTTCGCGCTCTTGCAGGTTCGCGCCCGGCCAGATCGGCGTGATCGATGGGATCACGGCGTTGTCGCGCGGAACTCGCACACGCACAAACTGGCCCGCGCCGCCCTCAGGGTTGTAAAGATGGTAGATCACCTCGATCACACCGTAGGCGAGATAGTCGACCGCCGTGATGTGCGACAAATACGCGTAGCCCAGCCGGTCGCGCATGAAGCTTACAACCTCGGGCAGGCGCTCGGCGACTACTACCGC
>JAFAYS010000830.1 GCA_019240175.1 Chloroflexota bacterium
CAACGGCTGTGGCGATTGTGGGTGCCAGCGCGATCACGCCGGCAGCTCCGGCCACAAAAAGTGGTGCAAATTTCTTCCAGAATGGTGCTTGATTCAGCGAAAGCGCGCTCATGGCGTATTCTCCTCTGGCTCAACAGGAGCCGGTAAGCTGATGGTTGCAATGCGGCGCGGCTTGCGCTCTGCGCCCGGCGTGTTTTCCAGCAGCGGCAGCAGCGCCGCGTTCATCGCGGTGATCGCCGCCAGCCACTCCTCATCGCTGGCGTAGAGCACGGCCATACGATAGCCTGCGAGATCGCGCGCCAGGTCGATCGCGGGCTGCTGCGTGTAGCGCTCGAACTCGTGGAGCAGCTGGGCCAGAAAGACCAGAAAGGCCTGGCGATGCATGTCGGCGCTCATCGTTTCCGCCTGCTCAGCGCCGAGGCTGGCCACGCCTGCCGCTACTCGCAGCGTTTTTTCGACCGCGCCGCGCACCTGTCGCTCTGCGACCACCTCGACCACACCCGCGTCGAGCAGTATTTGCAGGTGACGATAGATCGACGAGGCCGGCACGTCGTCAAGGGTGGCGGCAATCTGCTGTGGCGTGCGCTCAAGCCCGGCCAGCGTCATCAAGATACGTAGCCGCACCGGGTGAGTGATCAGATCGATTCGGGATTTGTTTAACTTCGCCATATCATTCTCAATCCTAATAATACTCTCAAATTTAGGAATAATCATCCAACTTTTGGCGGAGATTGCATGATCTATTGCCTATGTCTGCTCAAGATTTCCTGAACGGCGACAGCAGGACAGAGCGGTTGCCCGCTCCATCCCAACCTATTGAACATTACCGCATATCGGGCTCTGACTGTAGCTCGCTTGACGAACGTTGAGGAGGGACCGCCGCACCGCGATAAAGCAGCCCAATCGCGCCGAGCAACACCGCCGCGCCAAACACCCCGACCACGCCGAGTCGTTCGCCAAACAGCATCCATGCGAGCACAGTTGCCGTCAGCGGCTCGATCAGCGTGATAACGCTGGCAACCGTGGCAGTTGTCGATGCCATACCAGATAAGAACACTACAAACGCCAGCGCAGTTGGCACAATCCCCAGGTAGAGCAGCAGCGCCCAGCCGATGGGCGGAAAGCTGATCGTGCTGCTGGAAGCGAGGGCAAAGGGCATCAAGCATAGCGCTCCCGCACCCAGGCCAATCGTCATCGGCTGGATCGGGGAATAGCGCCCGGCAAGCGACCGACTACAAAGTGTCATGATCGCATAGCTGAGCGCCGAGCTGAGCGCCAATCCGAAGCCGACGAAAGCAGCGTGCTGTTCACCTGGCGTACGTGGGCCGGTCCAGCTCAACATGATCGTGCCGAGCAGAGCCGCTCCCAGCGCCAGCACAACCCGACGAGTGAATGCTTCACTAAGGAAGGTGGCGGCGAGCACGGTCACGAACACGGGCGCGGTGCAAAGCGTGATCAGCGTTGTAGTAGCCACGCCAATATGCGGGATAGCACCGAGAAAACATACCTGGTACAGCGCCATCGTCACGCCGATCACCAGCATACGCGCGAAGTCACGCCATGGAAGCGGAAACAGCCGCAGATTTGCCTGCCAGCACGCAACCAGCAGCGCGGGTGTCGCAATCGCCAGCCGCATAAACCCGATCGACAGAGCATTGGTATCGGCGACGTTGTAGATCGCCTTGGTGGTGATGCCCACCGTTCCCCACAAAAGTGCAGCGATGAGAATGAACACGAACCCACGACGTGAGCTCATGTCCGTGCCGGAATGAGTGTTCATGATGCGCAAATCCTTTTCTCGCACGAAGACACTGCAGAACACGAACGTGCGGGTAGGATCGGCACTGCGGAGCCGCAGGCGCGTAGATGCGCTGAAAGGGAGAGTGACCGTCCTACCCTAGTGGGCGCGGACAGCCGGAGGAGGCAGAATGCTGTTGTAGCGGGTACCTGACATCAGGTTGCTCAGATGCTAGATGTTTCTCACATGCAAAGCCAATATTATGCTCGCATATGCGCCGAATCATTCGACCGCGGCAGTATAACAGAATTAGATTCGGTCGGCTCAGCGCAACATGAACAAAAGTGCAAAGGAGGCCTGGGTTATAGGCGAATATAGAATGTAGCCGCGAATTGCAGCGATCGACGTCCACTGGCGGATCTGGAATGGGGAGTTGAATTGTGAGCAAAACATGCTTAAGCTTTAAGTTTGCACATGGAGTAACGTATGTTGAGTGTGTTGTACGCGCTGATCACCCTCGCCGGCTGGGGAACGTGGCTTGCGCCGTCGCAAAAGGTCAACTTTCCCAATCAGCAAATCAAAACGCTGTATGTCGTCGCGACGAACCTGGCGATTGCGCTGCTGGTCGCGCTCTGGCTGGGCAGCATCGCCGAGCTGAACGCTGCAACGTTTTGGCTAACCTTGCTGGGCGGCGTGATCTGGGCTGTTGGCGGCTTGTGCGCGTTCACTGGCACGAATAAGCTGGGAGTTGCCAAGGCCTTCGGCATCTGGGCACCGCTCAATATCATCGTCAGCCTGATCTGGGGCACGCTCCTCTTCGACGAGTTCGTCAACATTAGCGCCGGAACCATCCTCTTGCTTGTCGCCGCGATTTTGACGATTTTGGTCGGCGTGCTGCTGATTATTTTCGCCAAAGGTGCTGACGAAGGCGGACAGGATCGACGTGAATTTCGGCTCGGGCTGGCTGGCGCAGTTGGGGCCGGCATTTTGTGGGGCAGCTATTTTATTCCGGTCCAATATTCCGGCGTGTCGGCGTGGGGCGGCGCGTTTCCCCAAGCGATCGGCATGGCGGTCGGTGGGACGATCCTGGCGCTGCTTTCACGCCAGTCCTGGAAATTGAGCACGCCGAGCGATTATGGCTGGGCGTGTTTGAGCGGCGCGCTGTGGAGCCTGGGCAACTATGGCGTGCTGCTGCTGATCGGTGAGCTTGGCGCGGGCCGCGGCTTCACGATCGCCCAGACGTCGGTGGTAGTGAGCGCGCTCGTCGGGATTTATTGGCTGCATGAGCCGGCACCCAAAACGCGGGCCGCGCACTTGACCTTGATCGGCTGCGTGCTGGCGACGATTGGCGGCATTCTGCTGGGCAATCTCAAATAGCAGTACTTAACAAAACGTGGACGCCGATCACCCTGATCGACGTCCACACAGGAGGAACGAGCTATGTTTGCAGCTATCCCAGGCCGATCAGCTTGTCGGCGGCGAGCACCAGCAGCAGCGTCGCCACCGCCACGCTCAGCTCAGCCAGCGCCCCGACAATAAACGGCCTCAATCCCTGACGCCGTAGCTCACCAATGTTGGTACGCAGCCCGACGCCCGCAAACGTCAGCAGAAAGGCCCAGCGGCTGAGATTAGCCAGGCTGGTCACCTGATCTTTGCTGAAAACCTGCAAGCTGGCCAGCGTCGAGAAGAGCAAGAAGCCCAGCACAAACTTGGGAAACTTGTTCCAGATAAAGGCCGACTTCGAGCCCTGGAACTCACGTCCGCTGCGTGCCGCGAAGATCAGCGCCGCGCCCAGCACCACAAAGCCGATCATCGCGTTGCGCGTGGTCTTGGCCAGCACCGCCACCTGGCCGGCAGCGTCGGAGAAGAGCGCGCCTGCCGCCGAGGCTTCCGCCGTGTTATCGACGGCCAGGCCAGTCCACAGGCCGAACGCGTGATCACTCATGCCCAGCGCGCGACCGATCAGCGGATAAGCAAACAGGCCAAACGCGCCCAGCGCCAGGATCGCCGCGATCGCGAACGAGGCGTCCTCGTCTTCGGCATCGATCGCGCCCTGCGTAGCGATGATCGCCGACACGCCGCAGATCGACGAGCCGACCGCCAGCAGCGCCGTCAGCTTGGGCCCGAGGCCAAAGATGCGACTAAAGCCAATCATGATCCCGATCGCCAGCGCCAGCTCAAGCACCACCAGAATCAAGCTCACACCGCCGAGCTTGAGCACATCCGCCAGCAGAAAGCGCACGCCCAGCAGCACAATGCCCAGCTTGAGCCAGAACTCGTAGGTCGCAATGCCGGGATCGAAGACCTGGAACCAGCGGCGGCTGCCAAACAGGTTGCCGATCACCAGACCAAAGATGATCGCCCAGAGCACATACTCGATATTGGGCAGCGACAGATTCGCGCTCTTGGCGAAGCTTTTCACGCCCGTCTCGGCCAGTTTGCCCGCGTAGCCAATGCCGAAGAGCAGCGCCAAGCCGGGCAGAATGCGCAGCAGTCGCGACAGCGGGCTAAACTCCGACTGTGGCCGCGCGCCCTCGGTTTGCAGTGCAGTAGCCATCTATAATCCTCGTTTCGTTATCTCACCACGTAATCGCCGGCAGCAGTCCCGACAACACCAGCAGCGCCAGCGCGATCGCCGCGATCACCGACCACCAGTCCAGCGAAAATCCAACGCGCACCGCCTTGATCCGTTCGACGGTGTTGGGATGATTTGGTTTAATCTGCGCCATCCTTGATCTTCCTTCCCTGGTTATCACCAGCGGTTTTTGGCGTGCGAACT
>JAFAYS010000915.1 GCA_019240175.1 Chloroflexota bacterium
GGGTTGAGATCGCCGCTGATGCGCACCATTCTGACTTTGATCTCGTCGTTGGCGGCGGCGGTAAAGCTAAACGTATCGCTCTCACCGCCGCTCTCCACCGAGCACAGCTTGGTTTCGCCAAAGCTGATCGCCGCCACACATGCGGCAGCCTCGTCGGTGGTGCTGGGCGCGATGCTCCTGGCGCTAGCGATGTTTGAGGCCGCGCTACTGACCAGCAGCAGGAATGTGAGCAACAAGCTGAGCGGATGGCGCAACAACAGTAAGCAGGCGGGCATGAAGACCTCCTTGTCGCTACAGGTGCCAGGGAATCGCAAGATGCGTGCTAGATGCTGGGTGCAGAGTGGTACATCTAGTTAAAGAATGAAATCCCGGCAAAAGTAACGGCGTCTCTGAATCTCGTCGCGCGGCGACCAATACACGGGCCGCATCGCCCATTGCCACGCCTGAGTCGCCCAACTCACACGAGCGCTAGATCATAAGCTTTGGGTTGTGTGCTACTATTGCATACACTCTCCGTGCTCCATGGATCGCTTCCAGCCGATCCCGAAGTCGCCTCGAATCCGTTTAATGACGTGGCTGCTAACCTGCTCAGGCGTCACGCATCTACTTAACGATCGGATGCCGCGCTTGAAGGCAGAAGCGATCCTGTGTGGCAGCGAATGCGCGCCGTGCTCCTGATGCTCCATATTTGATCTCTCAGCTTAATCAGACCAAAGGAACACGCTATGATCACACCCCCCATGCGCCCGAGCGGCTCAGCGCGCTACCTGTATCTGGCGTTGCTCGGCGCGCTGCTGCTAACGATCAGCCTTTTTTTGCTGATCACCTGGCAGCGGCTGGATGCGCCCTACCAGCTGGATTATGGCGAAGGCCCGCTGCTCGATCGGGCGCTGAGCCTTCGCGCCGGCCAGAGCTTGCGCGACATTTATGCTGTTCCCGACAACTATCCGTATCACATCGTCAACTATCCGCCGCTCTACTTTATGCTGGTCGCGCCGTTCATCGACGCCGCCAATCCGCTCTACACGCCTGGGCGGATCATCTCGCTGGTCGCGATCCTGATCGTCGCGGCGAATATCTTTTTGATCGTGCGGCAGCTGACCGGCAACCGCTATGCTGCGGCAGTCAGCGCGCTGCTGCTGCTGGCTAGTCCGGTGATCACCTTTTGGACGCCGTATTTTCGCGTGGATTTTCTGGGGTTGGCTTTTTCCACCACTGGCCTGACGATCCTGCTCTACTGGCATCACAGTTGGCTCGGGCTGATTCTCAGCGTCGCGCTGATTGTGGCAGGCGCGTACACCCGGCAAACCTATATTGTCTGCGCGCCGCTGGCCGGCTGCGTCTACCTGCTGTCGCACTCGCCGCGCCGGGCCGCGCTGTTTGTCGCCCTAATCGGCGGGCTTGGCCTGGCCGTGCTGCTGATGCTCAACGCAGTCACCGCCGGCGGCTTCTGGTTTCATGTGGGCGAGGTGTACCTGGCAGGCGGCACGCCGGTCTCGTGGTTTGTGCTGCTCGACGACAAGTGGCGGCGACCGCTTCAGGCGGCGGGTCCGCTTTTCACGATTCTGCTGCTGATCTTCTTCTGGCGCTACGCTAGCCAGCGCTTTATTGCGGCCTATACGCTGGGCAGCTTTATATCGCTGATCGCCATGATCAAGGCCGGCTCGAACTGGAACTATGTGATCGAGCTGGTGGTCGCCTTTAGCCTGATCACGGGCTTTTTTGTCGATCAAGCGATGTTGGGAGCGTTCAAGCGCTGGCAGCACAATCTGTTGTTTGGTCTGCTGATTCTGCAAGTGCTGGTCGCGGCGATCATTTTGCGTACATCGTTCTGGACGCCAGGCGAGATGCAGGCGCGGCGCATTGCCGAGTGGCACGCGCTGCGCCAGGCGATCGTCGAGGCCGACGGCAAGGTGCTGACCGATATCGAGATGGGCTTGCTGCCCCAGACCGGCCATCCGATCTTGTTCGAGCCCTTCGATTTTTCGCAGATGGCGCGCAAAGGCTTGTGGGATCAAAGCCAAGTCGTGGGCGACATCGAGCGGCAGCGCTTTGGCCTGATCGTAATCCAGCGTGCATCGGAGTACATCATCCATGAGCGCTGGACCGACGAGATGCGGCAGGCGCTGAGCACGCACTACGTCGAAAGCGGCAGCTCGCTCTGGGCGCACGTCTACCGGCCACGCGCGGCGGCTACCGCTCAGCAGCCATAAGCTCATCCGGCTGTAGCCGTCGCAGCGGCACGAGCTGAACCGGACCCAGCAGCCCCGACGGCAGCGGCTCCCAATTGGCGGCGTCGAACTCCTGGTAGTGAATATCGACGAAAAAGAACTTGCGCCACGGCTGTTTCTCGCGGTCCAGCGCCGCCAGCCGATTCGCCATCAGGTTGGTTACTTCGATCTCTAGCTGATGCTGTCCGGCTGGCAGATCGTGCGGCACCAGCACACGGAATGGAGCCGTGTAGCAGGTGCCGAGATCCTGTCCGTCGAGCCGCACCCGCGCGCTGTAGGCGATCTCGCCCAGGTCGAGCGCCCACATGTCGGCGCTGCTCGCCGGCTGCTCGAACATAATTGTGTAGCGCGCGGTGCCCGCAAACGATCGCAGCAGCTCGTTCTGGTCCGTCCACTCGGTCCAGCTGCTCAGATTCTGGATGGTCGTAGATTCGGGCAGCGCCAGGCCGCCTGCGATGAAATCGACGCGCCACTCGCCAGCAAGCGTTACAGTGTCACCAGCTGTCGCCAGATACTGCCAGCGCGGCGCTTCTGGCACTTGGTCGAGCGTGCGCAGCAGCAGCGACTCACCGGGCGCTAGCTGAAGATAGATCTCGGTTTGCTCGTTGCTGGCTCTGGTCAATCCCAGGCCCCGGCGATCGCTGATCGGATCGCAGATGACGATCGAGGCCGCCTGGATTGGTAGGCTGACCCATTGATCCAGCCGTTGGCTGCTGGGATTCGACAGGAAGTAGAGATGTCTGGATTCGTCACGGCGGCGCGTCAGCTCGATGCCCGCGTCCACGATGCTTTCGCGGCGCACGCCCAGCATTTGGAGCATGATCTCAACATTCGGCCCGACGAGCACCCGCCCCTGGCCCAGCTTCGCCTCCAATATATCATCTTGAATTGACATAAACGTCAGCTCGGCTAGCGCATCACGCAGCTGTTGGCGGCGTTCTGCCAGATCGCTCAGGCCGGGCACATCCTGCGGCAGCGCGCCCACCACGACGATCGCCGCGCCCTGACGCGCTAGATCGAGCATGCGTGTCAGCGTTTCGGGCGGCATCAGCGTGCAGCCGGCGATCACCAGCGCCGCATGGGCTCCGCCGCGTGAGCGCAGCTGCTGCTCCGCAACATCGATCACATCCGCCAGCAGTTGGTCGGAGACGAAATCAAAGCTATAGCCGCGATCCCAGAGCTGGCGCGCCGCTGCCGTAAAGTCCGGCAGATTCTCGTCCAGCCACTGACGCGTATTGTGCGGCGTCAAAAAGTGCAGCAGATCTTTCGCGCCGTGGTCGCTGGCCCATAGATCGAAGATCGGCAGATACAGCAGCAGATCGTTGTCGGGCTGGCCGGCCTGAAGCAACGCCTGACAGCGACTGATGTAGTCGTTGAGGGCGGGCAGATCGCGCCACCACGAGTTGCTCGGCGCGACGTGGGTTGCGGCGTAAAACAGCCAGCCGGGCCAGTCGGCGGCGGTGGGCGAGAACGGCGTGCCATGAAAGAAAAGGTGATTGATGCCCATCACAAACTGCGTATCTAGCTCGGCTTTCATGTGCGCCAGCGGAACCTTGCCGTGCTCGCCCAGCCAGGTAAACGTTTCGCTTGAGCAGAGCGGCTTGCCCGTCAGATGCGCCGCCGACGAGGCCATTTTGCAGCCCAGAATATCCGCGACGCCGCCGTGATGGGCCGGTGTGCCGGGCAGCGGATCGAGACCAGCCAGCCGCAGCCAATCGGTGCCGAAGGTCTCGGTCTCGGGAATATCGGCGGCGGCGTAGAGATCCAGCAGATTGCCCGGCGAGCCGTGCGCCTGGTTGCGGCTCAGGACGCCCTGACCGTGCGTCCACGCGGTCCACGGCTCCACGAACTCTTGGAGCACTAGCTCGGCGATCGTCTGGCGATAATCCGAGCGTACGCGGCTGATCGTTTCCGGGGCGGCGTGACCACACAGCGCGGGCAGCTGTCCTCGCAGATCGTAGCCGCGCCGCCGCTCGAACTCGGCCAGCAGCTCGGCGGTCCAGTTCGCGCCGTAGACCTCGTAGGAATCGTTGAAGTAGCAGCGCACGCGCTCGTCGGCGGGCAGCGCGGCCAGAGCTTGCTCGAAGGGAGCCAGGTAGCGCGCGATCGACTTAGCCGAAAAGTGATCCACGACGTTGCCTGCGCCGCCGGGCGCGGCTCGCTTGACCTGCTGACCGGTGCCGGCCTGAAACAGCGCGTAGAGTTGCCACTGGCCCGGCGGCGCGACCCAATCGAGCCGTCCCTGCGCATCCACACGATCGCTCAGATCCAGCGCCTGGCCGTCAGGAGCGAAGGCGATCAGGGCCTGGAGCCTGGCATGCGGCTCGGCCTGGCTCACGATCGGCGCGGCGAGTTGCTCACCCTCGGCGACGGTATAGATCTCGAATACACAGCGCGCGGCGGCGTCTTCGTCGGCGACCCACGGCCCGCCAAAGGGCCAGCCCGTGCCGCAAATCAGATCGACGTCCATTCCTAGACGGTGCGCGTCGCGGATCGTGTGGCGCAGCATAGCGACCCACTGCGGGCTGAGAAAATCGATGCTGCGCGCTTCTTCGCCGTCCACGCCGTAGATCGGGCTGATCTCTACGCCGCCAAAGCCCGCCATAGCCAACTCCTCAAGCTGGCGTGAAATCTCGGCCTCGTCGACGGCGCTGCCGGGCCACCACCAGCGCGTCCACGGTCGGGCGCTGCTGCTGCTCGTTGGCCAAAGCAGATCGTGGGAAGCGCTGCGCTGCTGCACATGATGATCCTTTCGTGGCTACAACAAACAAGGGCACGCCAGCGACGTGCCCCTACGCAAAAATCGTTCCTCACCATCAGCGCTCAGATCAGAACTTCACCAGATCCGCGACACGCACCGGCAAGCCCGTGGCAAACGATTTGTTCGCGGCCACGCCGGTCAAGATCGACATTGCGCCCGAGACATGGTTGGCCGCGCGACCCAGCGGATCTTGCGCGCCGCCGCCAAGGAAGATCGTATCAAGCATGCGCCGATCGCCGCCGCCGTGGCCGCCCTCGCTGCCGCCCTCAAGCTCGACGCGCAGCGGCTTGCCCCACTGTGGCCGGATCAGCACGCTCGACGGCTCGTCGACCACGGTTTCTTTCGCGTCGCGCACCTCGGGCAGATTGGTATCGTCGTTGGCACCGCTGACGTAGGAGTTTTCGTGGACCTCGTATTCGAGCCGGCCCTTGGTGCCGTTGAACGCCACGCGGTAGCCTTCCCACGGTGAGTAGGCCGTCAGGTGATAGCTCATCATCGCGCGATTCTTGTAGCGCACCAGCACCGACATATCGTCTTCGATCGAGATGCCCTCGCCAAACACGCTGCGATCGCGCAGATAGCCGTCCTCGTTCTCGGCCTCAAGATACATTTTGCGCAGCGCGTCGTCGCGATCCAGATGCAGCGCGAACGGATCGTCTTCGGCGGCGGGGCGGCCATACGCGCGCTCATAGAACTGCGTCGCGCCGCGCTCCTCGGCGTTTTCGCGGCCATAGAACATCAGATCGCCCATCGCGAAAACCGTCTCGGGCTGCGAGTCCAGCCACCAGTTGACCAGATCGAAGTGATGCGTGGCCTTGTGTACCATCAGGCCGCCGGAGTTGCGCTTGTCGCGGTGCCAGCGCCGGAAGTAATCAGCGCCATGCACGGTGTCGAGCAGCCACTCAAAGTGGACCGAGAGCACTTTGCCCACAGCTCCGGCCTGCAGCAGCTCTTTGATCTTGGCGTTGCGCGGCGCGTAGCGGTAGTTGAAGGTCACCGTCAGGTTGCGTCCGGTCGCGTTAACCGTGTCGAGGATCGCCTGGCAGCGCGTCGCGTCGATCGTCATCGGCTTTTCGGTGATCACATCGCGGCCCAGTTCCATCGCGCGGATAATGTAGCGGTGGTGCGTGCGGTCGATCGACGTCACGATCACCACATCGACGCGCTGCTCGTCGAGCATCTTGTCGAAATCCTGCGGCTTGTAGGTCGGCACCGGCGGCGCGTTGAGCGTTTCGGCGTAGTAGCTGTTGTAGTAATCCATGCGCGTCTGGTTGACATCACAGAACGCGACCAGCTGGGCTCGCTCGCTGTAATCCTTGAGGATCGCGGTAGTAAACATCCGCGATCGCGATCCTAGCCCAACGATCGCGTAGCGCTTTCGATCTGCCATGGTTACTCCTCCGAACAAAGAACAAAGGGGTATGTATGAGCGCCCTGTTCTTTATGCTTTGTATAATCTTCCTGTGAGATCGAATCCCGAATCTATATCAACGAACAATCAGTCGTTATATTCGCGTGTAATCAGGCAACACGAAGCCGGCCAGCGCCCACGTCGACAACAAACCTCCGGCGCTGGAGCTTCTGAGCAGTGAAAAATTGCCTAGCCCTTCAATCCGCTCGTGCTAATACCTTCGACAATGTAGCGCTGGAAGAAAATAAAGAGCGCAAAGACCGGAACCAATGACAAGACCGACATCGCGAAGATCGCGCCCCAGTTGGTGCCGCCCGACGCATCCGCAAAGTTCTTGAGCGCCAGCGAGACCGTGTACAGCTGCGGTTTGCTCAGGTAGAGCAGCGGCCCAAAGAAATCATCCCAGGTCCAGTAGAACGAGAAGATCGCGGAGGTGATCAGCGCCGGCGTCAGCAGCGGCAGGATCACGCGCCAGAAGATGCCCCACTTGCTCGCGCCGTCGATCGCCGCCGCCTCGTCCAGCTCGCGCGGAATGCCGCGAATAAACTGGATCATCATGAAGATGAAGAAGGCCTGACCGAAGAAGCGCGGCACCAGCAGCGGCAGAAACGAGTTGATCCAGTCAAGCTTGCTGAACACAATATACTGCGGGATGATCTGGACCTGCGTCGGCAGCATCAGCGTCAGCAGCATACATGTAAACCAGAAGTTTTTGGCGGTGAAGCGTAGCCGCGCGAACGCGTAGGCCACCAGCGCCGACGAGGCGACCGCCGCGATGGTGCCGACGCCCGAGACGATAAACGAGTTCATAAAGAACGTCGTAAAGGTCACGCCGCCGAAGCCGGCCCAGCCGTCGATGTAGTTGGCCAGCGTGGGATTCTCCGGGATGATCGCGGTCGCGCGGCGGAAGATCTCATCACGCGGCTTGAACGAGCTGCCGATCAGCCAGATCAGCGGATAGACCATCGCCAGGCTGAACAGGCCGACACACACATGATAGATCAGACTGCGCTTGGTCGGTCGCTCCAGGCCAAAGCGCTCGGGCGCGAGTGACGATCGACTGGGTGTCAGGGTAGCCATAATCACTCTCCCCCGGTTTCATAGTGGACCCACATCGCCGACGATCGGAAGGCCAGCGCTGTGAAGAAGGCGATAATCAGCAGCAGCACCCAGGCCATCGCCGAGGCGTAGCCCATGCGGAAGTTTTTGAACGCCTGGTCGTAGAGATACAGCGAGTAAAAGCGCGTGGTGTCCAGCGGCCCGCCGTTGGTGACGACGAACGCCTGCGTGAAGACCATAAAGCCCGAGATGATCTGCATCACCAGGTTGAACAAAATCACCGGGCTGAGCAGCGGCAGCGTGATGCGCAGGAACTTGCGCCAGCCGTTCGCGCCGTCGATCGACGCGGCCTCGTACAGCTCCTGTGGAATCTGCTTGAGACCGGCGAGAAAGATCAGCATCGGCGAGCCAAACTGCCACACCGCCAGCACGATCAGCGTCCAGATGCCGGTGCGTGGATTGCCCAGCCAGTTCAGCCCTTCCAGCCCCAGCAGCGCCAGGCCCTGATTGAGTAGGCCGGTCGCGCCAAAGATCTGCCGCCACATGAGCGCCACCGCCACGCTGCCGCCGATGATCGAGGGCACGTAGAAGATCGCGCGGTACAGGCCCATCAGCCGGAAGCCGGTGTTGAGCAGCATCGCGATGCCGAGCGCAAAGGCCAGCCGCAGCGGGATCGCCGTGAAGACATAGTAGAAGGTCGAGCGCACCGATTTCCAGTAGCGCGCATCGTTGAAGAGCATGGTCTGGTAGTTTTGCAGGCCGATCCAGCGCGGTGAGCTGAAAATGTCGTAGTTGGTGAACGAGAGATAGAGCGACGCGACCATCGGGATCAGGGTCAGGCCAAAGAAGCCGATCAGCCAGGGCGCGAGAAACATGTACGCGGCCAGGTTGTCGTTTTTGGGACGCCCCAGCCTGACATTCGGTACGGCTGCCGACTGGGAAGTCGCTACCGAGCTTCCGCGAGCGAGATTATTCATGGTCGTACCTCATGCGGAGGTGGAGTGCGGGCGTAACCGGCTCGGCGTGGGAACCAACTACGCCCGCCGCTCCTTCCACTCTCTAC
>JAFAYS010001038.1 GCA_019240175.1 Chloroflexota bacterium
ACGCGCCAGCGCCACCAGCCGCTCGCGCTTCTCCACGCTCATGCTGATGCTCAGCGGATTATGGCCCTCGCTCATGGCGTAGATGAAGGCCGGATGCGCGCCGCCCGTCAGCAGCGCCTCAACCGCATCGACATCAATGCCGGTCTCAAGATCGGTCGGCACGGTCAAAATCTCAGGCTGAAACGGCGCGATCGCCTGCTGGAAGCCGCTATAGATGATCTCCTCGATCAGCACCTGGCCGCCGGGATCGAGCAGCAGATGGATCAGCAGATTCATCGCCTGCTGCGCGCCGGTCGTGACAAAAACCTGCTCTTCACGGCAGGTCACGCCGCGCTGGCGCATCAGCTCGACAATATGCGTTTTGAGCGGACGCAGCGTCGGCTGGTACTGGAAAGCCACCGGATCGGCGCTGACCACTTGGATTGCTGCGTCGGCGAACTCTTCCTTGGGAAACAGCTCCGCCGCCGGCAGTCCCAGCGCGAACGAAAGCAGGCCAGGACGTGCCAGCAGCGCAAGCATCTCCTGGATCGCCGACTCTTTGAGCGACTGCGCCCACTGAGCAAACTGCGGCGAATCCGTCCCAGGCGAGACTGTATCAAGCATTCCGAAATACTCCTGGTGCAACATTCAAACAAAAAGAAAAGATGCGGGAGATCACACTCCCGCATCTACCGATTATACCCGCCAAACTACATGGTGCCGCGCAGCTCTTGCTCACGCTCAACCGCCTGGAAGAGCGCCTTGATGTTGCCCGCGCCGAAGCCACGCGCGCCGTTGCGCTGGATCAACTCCATGAACATCGTCGGACGGCTCTGCACCGGCTTGGTGAAGATCTGCATCAGCGAGCCCCAATCGTCGCGATCGACGAGGATGCACAGATCGCGGATGTTGGCCATCAACTCGGGGTCCAGCGCGCCGACCCGCTCCTCAAGCATGTCGTAGTACGAGCCGGGCGTGCGCAGGAAGCGAATGCCGCGCTCCTGCATGTTGCGCACCGAGGCGACAATATCGTCGCACAGAAAGGCGATGTGCTGCGTGCCCGAGCCGTTGTGATAGTCCAGGTACTCGTCGATCTGCGACTTGCGCGTCGACGGGATCGGCTCGGTGAGCGGGAACTTGATGCGGTGGCTGCTGTCTTCGACCACCTTGGAGTTCATCGCGCTGTGCTCGGTCGAGATCATCTCCTCGTGCATCTCGTGGAAGCTGAGGATATTCTTGTAGAACTCAACCCAGTGATCAAGCTGGCCCGGCTCGATGCCGACCGCCACATGATCGATCTCGGTCAGGCCGGTCGACTCGGTCTTGAGCGGGCTGGTGTGGCGGTGATAGCCGGGGAAGAAGACGCCCGAATACTCGTTGCGCTGCACAAACGAATGCACAGTATCGCCGTACGCCGCGATCGTGGCTTTGATGACGCGGCCCTTCTGCCCTTCGAACACGGTTGGCTCCAGCACCGACCTGGCACCGTGCTTGATCGCCGCCTCATAGACGGCAGTCGCGTCTTCAACCTCGAACGCAATATCCTTGACACTATCGCCGTGAATCTTGACATGCTCCGAGATCGGGCTATCGGCATCGAACGCGCCCGTCAGCACCAGGCGAATATCGCCCTGCTGCAGCACGTACGAGGCCTTATCGCGCACCTTGGTTTCCAGGCCAGCGTAGGCGATCGGTGTAAAGCCAAAAGCTGTCTGATAGTAGTGCGCAGCCTGCACGGGATTGCCCACATAGATCTCGACGTAGTCGAAGTATTTGAGCTTCAGGACATTATGCGGCTGTACAGAAACGTCTTCCTGGTTGGCGACCGTCATGTTGTTCCTCCATGTAGAAGTGTCTAGGAGATGAATCACTATCATCTCGTTGTTTACTGACCTGATTCGTTAGGCCAGATCGTTAGCATGCATCCGTCGCGTAGCGGACCTGGCACAGTGCTCGTCCATTGCTGGCTCATGCCGGCTGTAAGGCCAGACTGAGGCCGAGGGGAAAATGTATCGGGCTGAGCCAGATCGCCCGGCGCTTTGAGTGTAAAACCAATGCCGCGATCGATCAAGAGCAGCATTACTCATATTGCGCTGCTGAAATAGCGAGATTCGGTCACAGGAACATGCGAGAACGGCTAGTGCTGCCAGCCGGAGTCAGGCTAGCTGTAGCCTGCTTAGGATCTTGTGTGCTGACTCTCGTAGTTTGCATGCCGGGCGGCGGTGCCCGCAGAGTTGTAGCCCGTATGGCGACGGGTAGGGCTCGATATTCGCATCTACGGCGTATAGCATGCTGAATATCAACGGTTAAATAAAAGTATAAACGAGCTGTCAATTTAAATTTGGTAAAAAATAGAAAATTTATTAAAAGCTTAACAAAACGACGCTTAAAAACCAGAACTACTTGCTTAATGCGGAAGCGCTGCTTTTATTGCTAGCGCCGAAAACTCAGGCGTCTGCCGAAGGATGAATCTACATGTGCGCAAACTGGTTCTCCGTAAGCGCTCAGCTTCGAACCGGCGAATCAAGGGTATGATGAATGCAGGATCGGCTGACACGCGAACGTTGCGACATTGGCCACTGGGATAAGGACGCAATCCATGCAAATAGAAGGCACAAGCAGAACCAGCTTTGTCCAATACGATATTTTGCCGCTGCTTGAGGGTTTGATCGAGCCGCTCATGATTGATCGGCAGACCAACGGCACGATTGTTGTGCGCGGACGCTTGCTGACCAGCGCGGAGCAGGTGTATCGACCGCTGCGCGCGCGCTTTGAGCGGATTGGCTACACGCCGTTTCTGCGCCCTCATGCCGACGGCGTCGAGCTGATCGCCGCCCCGATGGTGATCGAGCGACGACCGCAGCGCTGGCGGCTCAACCTGGTACTGTTTCTGGCAACCGTGATCAGCGTGCTGTCTACCGGCGCGCTCAACGAGATGGCTGTACTCGCCGAGGCAAATGGAACAGCCTTTCAGCCCGGCGAGCTTCTGCGCGATCCGGCGCTGCTGGCGCTAGGGCTGCCCTTCATGGCAACGCTGCTGGGCATTTTGTTTACCCACGAGATGGGCCATTACGTCGTCGGCAGGTGGCGAGGCGCTCCGGCAAGCCTGCCGTATTTCATTCCGATGCCGCCGTTTATTTCGATCACCGGCACGCTCGGCGCGGTCATTGTTCAGCGTGAGCCGTTTGAAGATCGGCGGACGCTGCTTGAGGTTGCGGTGGCTGGGCCGCTGGCAGGCTTAGTCGTCGCGATTCCGCTGTTGTTCTACGGTCTGTCCACCTCGCAGCTGGGAGCACCTGTGCCAGGTCACTTGATGGAAGGCAACTCGCTCTTCTACGCGCTGTCGAAGTTTTGGGTGTTTGGGCAGTGGCTGCCGGGCGCGGGCATGGATGTGCAGCTCAACTCGGTGGCGTGGGGCGCGTGGATCGGGCTGCTGGTAACAATGTTCAATCTGCTACCGGTCGGGCAGCTCGACGGCGGGCATATTTCCTATGCGCTGTTTGGCGAGAAAGCGGAGTGGCTGGCTTACGCGATGATGCTGTTATGTCTGGGGCTGGGTATTTTTGTCGCCACCACCTGGCTGGTGTGGGTGATCCTGATCGCGCTGATGGGGCCGCGCCATCCCGCACCATTCAACGACGTCGTGCAGTTGCGTCCGGCGCATACCGTGCTGGGCGTGATCGGACTGATCGCATTTGTGCTGCTGTTTGTGCCCAATCCGCTGACACTCATTAGCTAAATCAACCGATCAATAACGTGAACGCCCCGGCAAGCAATGTCGGGGCGTTGTGGTGCCTGCGGAACTAGGCGGGATACTGGCGAGCGGTGGTGTCGGCTGTGGTGTCGACGGGCGCGCTGGGAGCGACGGGCGCGGGTACCAGCGCAAAGATCAGATTGAGGACGATGCCAAAGACGGCTGCGGTTGCGATCGCCGGGAGATTATAGCTGCCGACCGGGATCGAGCCATTGGGAAAGGCGCTGCCGCCGATGCCGATCACCAGCACCGTCGCACCGATCGCCAGCTGACGCGGATCGAACAGATTAACGCGCTCGGATTGCATCAGCGCCACGCCTTGAAGGCCGATCACGCCGAAGAGATAGATCGCCAGGCCCCCGACGACCGCTGTGGGAATCGTGCTGACGAGCGCCGCGAGCTTGCCGATAAAGCCGAGCAGCATCGCGATCACGCCGGCGGTGATCAAAACCGGCGCGGAGTAATTGCGGGTGATCGCCATCAGCGAGTTGTTCTCGCCGTAGTTGGTGCCCGCACAGCCGCCGAGCAGGCCGTTGACGAAATCGCCCAGGCCGTCGAGCATCAGGTTGAGGCCAATCAGCC
>JAFAYS010000865.1 GCA_019240175.1 Chloroflexota bacterium
AACCATGGACCCGCAGCAGCGCCTCATGCTTGAGTGTGTCTGGGAAGCGCTGGAAAACGCCGGCTATGCTCCCGAAAAACACAGCGAGCCGATCGGTGTCTTCTCCGGCGCGCGCATGAGCTCATATGTGGTTGGGCTGTACACCGATCCGATTCTTGCGCAGCCGCAGAACATGCTGCTCGTGCTGCTGGGCAACGACATTAGCTCGCTGAGCACGCGAATTTCCTACAAGCTCAACCTGCGCGGCCCAAGCACCGCCGTGCAGAGCGGCTGCTCGACCTCGCTCGTCGCGCTGCATCTGGCCTGCCAGAGCTTGCTGTTTGGCGAGTGCCGCATGGCCGTGGCCGGTGGCGTCACGATTAATGTGCCGCACGAAGTTGGCTACATGTACGAGCCGGGCAGCATGCTTTCGCCAGATGGGCATTGCCGCGCGTTTGATGCGCAGGCTGGCGGCACCGTCTTTGGCAGCGGCATGGGCGTGGCGATCTTGAAGCGGCTGGAAGATGCGCTGGCCGATGGCGACACCATTCACGCGGTGATCAAAGGCTCGGCCACCAACAACGACGGCTCGTTTAAAGCCTCGTTTACCGCGCCCAGCGTCGAGGGGCAGAGCGCCGTGATTATCGACGCGCTGGCCTCGTCCGGCATCGACGCGGAAACGATCTCGTATGTCGAGGCGCACGCCACCGCAACCTCGCTCGGAGATCCGATCGAGGTGCGCGCGCTGACTAACGCCTTCCGCGCCAGCACCAAGCAGAAAGGCTTTTGCCGCATCGGCACGGTCAAAAGCAACTTCGGCCACCTGGATACAGCGGCGGGCATGGCCGGCCTGCTCAAGACAGTCCTGGCGCTCAAGCACCAGCAGATCCCGCCGTCGTTGAACTTCACGCAGCCCAACCCCGAGATCGACTTCGAGAATAGTCCCTTTGTCGTCAATACCGAGCTCACGCCCTGGGAGACTGATGGACTGCCGCGCCGGGCCGGCGTTAGCTCGTTTGGCTTTGGCGGCACCAACGCGCATGTGATCCTGGAAGAAGCGCCCGCCGCTGCGGCTTCGGGGCCGTCCCGCGAGTGGCAGCTGCTGGCACTTTCGGCGCGCACACCCACGGCGCTCGATCGCGCGACACTGAATCTGGCAGATTATCTGCGCCACAGTCCGGAGCGCAATTTGGCGGATGTGGCCTTTACCTTGAAAACAGGCCGCCACGACTTTGGCCGTCGCCGCATGCTGGTCTGCCGCACTGCCGAAGAGGCTGCCGCCGCGCTGGAAACCGCCGATCCACAGCTGGTATTTTCCAACGATCGAGCGATGGGCGAGCGGCCAGTTGCGTTTATGTTTCCCGGCCAGGGCGCACAATATATCAACATGGGTCTGGAACTGTACCAGACCGAGCCGGTGTTTCGCGCCGCCGTGGACCGCTGTGCCGAGCTGCTTAAGCCGCATCTTCATGGCACCCGCGACCTGCGCGAAGTGCTCTTTCCGATACCGATCGAGGCCGAAACCGCCGCACAGCAGCTCGAACAAACGGCGCTCACACAACCCGCACTGTTTGTGGTCGAGTATGCGCTGGCCGAGCTCTGGATCAGCTGGGGCATCAAGCCACAGGCGCTGATCGGCCACTCGATCGGCGAGTACGTGGCGGCGACACTGGCGGGCGTGTTCTCGCTGGAAGATGCGCTGAGCTTGGTTGCGGCACGCGGACGCTTGATGCAGCAGCTGCCCGCCGGCACGATGCTGAGCGTGTCGCTGCCGGAAACCGATGTGCGTCCGCTCCTCAACGGCGCGCTTAGCCTTGCGGCCAGCAACGGCCCCACGCTATCGGTGGTTTCCGGCACATCGGAGGCGATCGCGGAGCTGGAGCAGTACCTTGCTACGCAAAATATCAGCTACCGGCGTCTGCATACCTCGCACGCATTCCACTCCGCCATGATGGACCCGATCATCGAGGCCTTCATCGCCGAAGTGCGGCGAGTGCGGCTGAGCGCACCCAGCCTGCCGTTCATCTCGAATGTTTCAGGCACCTGGATCACCGCCGAACAGGCCACCGACGCGAGCTACTGGGCGCGGCATCTGCGCGAGCCGGTGCGCTTCGCGGAAGGCGTGCGTGAGCTGCTCACAGCGGGCGACCACATCCTGCTGGAAGTTGGTCCTGGACGCACGCTCAGCACCCTAGCTCGTCAAACGCTCGGCGCGGACACAGAAACCGTTGTGCTGCAATCGCTGCGCCACCCGCAGGATGAGCAATCCGATGTGGCGTTTATCTTGACGTCGCTGGGCAAACTCTGGCTGGCGGGCCTCAACATCGATTGGAGCGGCTTCTACGCTCGTGAGCGCCGCCAGCGCGTGCCGCTGCCGACCTACCCGTTCGAGCGCCAGCGCTACTGGGCGCAATCGGATCTCAACCTCGCCAGCATGAGCGCGCAGCAAGCCGCGCTTGAGAAAAAGGCCGATCTATCCGACTGGTTCTATCTGCCATCGTGGAAGCAAACCCGGCTGCCCGAGCCGTTCGACGCAGAACATCTGACAGCCACACCCAAGAATTGGCTAGTGTTCGTTGATACGAGCGGGCTGAGCACGAAGCTTGTGCAGCGCCTGCGCCAGGCCGG
>JAFAYS010000555.1 GCA_019240175.1 Chloroflexota bacterium
GGCGACGGCGCAAATGGCCTCGGCATCGACTCCGTTACCCGCAGCGCTTTCCATCAGCAAACCATCGGTTGCGACGACAGCCGCCAGGTCAACGCCATCGACCACCCGGAACCGATTCAGCAGAGCGTGGAGTGGCGTGCTCATGGACCGTATATTCCTTTGTGTACGGATCGCAGTTGATACACAAACACCTGTGTTGCACCCTGCGACAGTGTGTAGGAGGAGCGCAAACAAGGTGTTCCGCGTCGTATGATACGTAATCTGCAACCAGGGAGCAGTAAACTGGTGGGCTATCTCGGGGGATTACTCATTGTGATGGAGCGTGCAGGACCGCATGGTTAGGCGCTGCTGTGACGGCCACATGCGACAAGCCAGGACAACGCGTTGCCTGGCATCGTGACGCGTGAGTTGGTTGGGGGGAGCAGAGTTAGAACTGATCCGGCCTGCGGCGAGCGCGGCGTCCGTTCAGCCCTTCTTTGGGTGGCCGTCCGGTGCGAATGTTGCGGAGCGAGGTGACGGTAGCTTCCAAGGCGCGGTCGGCCCAGCTATAGATGGTTGGGCGACTGCGATCGAGATCTTGTGACAGCTGGGTGACGTTGGCGCGGTACTCGGGATCGAAGGTGGCAAGGTTGATCCGTGCCGCCGCAATAATCTGGCGCAGCTCTTCTTCAGTCAGATTATAGTCTTCGATGAGTTTGCGGGCGCGCTTGCTCGTGTGGTCAATGTGCATACCGCGACTCCTAAATCATGCTTAAATAATCCTAGCATGTTTCACGAAAGTTGTCTAGCGGTGTGTAAATGCTTGTTGAGTTCGGCGCAGTTGGTAGATCAAGGTAGGACCTTGAGAATGATTGTGAACTTGGTAACAACAGTTGACACATGTGTTTGCACATTCGTGCGGATGTGTAAAGTGGGCCGATTTTCATCGTCACGCTACGTAGAAATACTCAGTACTGAGGGGTTGAACACACAACAAAAAGACCGGATCATGTGCGATCCGGTCTTTGTAGGGGAAAGAATTTTGATTACTGGCCGCGCTCTCGGCTCTGCTCGGTGTTGCCCTGCACCTCGACCGAGGGATTTTCGAAGGTGCGGCTGGCGTTGACGGTGATCTTGCGCGGCTTGACTTCCTCGGCCTTGGGAATTTCCAGGTGCAGGATGCCATGCTCCAACGTCGCGCGCACATCGTCGGCCTTGACGGCGGTCGGCAGGCTTACCGAGCGGCTGAAACGACCGTAGCGGCGCTCCATCACATGGTAGTTCGACTGCTTGTCGCCGGTCTTCTGCTGCTTGCGGGTTTCGCCGCGAATGGTCAGCACGTTGTCCTGGATCGTGATGTCAAGATCCTCCGGCTTGAGGCCCGGCACGACGGCGTCGACGACATACTCTTCCTGAGTTTCGCTGACGTCCAGCGGCATCGAAAGTGCATTGCTGGTGCCCATGCGCGCGGGATTGACAAAGCTTTCCTCGAACAGCTGGCTCATCGCATCACGAAGGCTCAGCATCTCGCCAAAAGGATCGACTCGTCGCAGGTTTGCCATAACCATTGCCTCCTTGTACAAATGAGCTTGCGCTCTGTGCTATACCGTATATACTCTGAACTGCAAGCGGTGCAGTTCGTTATTCGTTACGATCAATATCATATCGAGTGAACGTTAATACGATATTTGTGGAGCGTTAGAGTAGTGTTAGAGCTGCCAGATTATCAGTTGCGACAGCGCGATTATTTGATTCGCATCAGCCAGGCGATCACGGCGCAGCTCGATCTGCCGGGCGTGCTCAGCCTGGTCGTGCGCTACGCGGTCGAGATCGTCGCGGGCAACTACGGCTTTATCGCGCTCCACGAAGAATCGGATGATGAGCTGCGGATTGCGGTCGCCAACAATATCGCGCCTGAGCAATACGCCGAGTTCAAGCCGCTGCTGCGGGTGCTGGGCACGCCCGGCGCGACGGCCAAGGAGCGCGCCCGCGCGGTGCTGCGGATCGCGGATCGGCTGCATCTGCCGCTGCGTCAGATGGTCTCGCTGCCGCTGTTGCTGAGGGGCGATCCGATCGGCGTGATCGTGGTGTTTCGCGCGGCGGTCAACGTGGCGTTCACGCTCGACGATCAAGCGCTGATCGAGGCGTTTGCCAACCAGGCGGCGGTAGCGGTGCAGAATGCGCGGCTGTACCAGGCGGCGGTGCAGGAGCAGCAGCGGCTCAACGCGATCATCGAGCAATCAGCCGACGGCGTGATGATTCTGGATTGGCGCTGGCGGATCACCTCGTTCAACCGCGCGATGGAGCATCTGACCGGCTGGCCGCGCGAAGAGGCGATCGGGCGGCCATGCGCTGAGGTGCTGGGCATCCACAACGATCAAAACATTAATATCTGTCTGACCGCCTGCCCGCTGCAGCGGCTGCCGCGCATGGCCAATCCGACCGTCGAGGGTCGCATCACCACGCGGGATGGTCGCGAGCGCTATATTTCCAGCCGCTACTCGCCGACATACGGTTCCGACGACGAGTTTCTGGGCGCGATCGCCAATGTGCGCGATATTACGGCGCAGATCCTGGAAGATCAGCAGCAGGCCACGTTTATCTCGGTGATCTCGCACGAGCTGAAGACGCCGGTCGCGATCATCAAAGGCTACGCCAGCACGCTAAGCCGCACCGATGCCAACTGGGATATTGCGACTGTGCGCGACGGCCTGAATGTGATCGAAGAAGAGTCGGATCGGCTGAACGAGCTGATCGGCAATCTGCTCGACGTTTCGCGACTGCAGGCCGGCGGTCTGCGGCTGCGCTTCGGACCCGTCGATCTGCCCGCGCTGAGCGAGCGGATTGTGCAGGCCATCGCCGCGACGACGCCCACGCACTTCGAGTTTCAGCTGCGCTTTCCTTCGGGCTTTCCGCCGGTTCACGCCGACGAAGAGCGGCTGCGCATGGTGCTGTCGAATCTGCTGTCGAATGCCGTGAAGTACAGCCCGGAGGGCGGCGTGATTCGGCTTGGTGGCTGGGCGGAGGCCGACGAGGCGATCGTCTATGTTTCGGATCAGGGCGTGGGCATTGCGCCTGAGGACCAGCCACGGATCTTCGATCGCTTCTATCGTGTTGATAATTCGCTGGGACGGCAAACGCAGGGTGCCGGGCTTGGCCTGTATCTTGCGCGGGCCATCGTCGAGGCGCACGGCGGCAAGCTGTGGGTCGAAAGCCAGCCCGGACGCGGATCGCGCTTTATCTTTACGCTGCCGCTTGAGCTGCGCAGCTTGCCGGTAGAAACCGCTGCGCCGCCGCTGCTTGAGCAGGAGTGATCTTGCGCGTCGAGCCGCCGCTGTGCCTGGGGTTGCTCAAACAGACATAAAGCATGATAATAAGGCCAAACATAAAGGGTCGTTTCAGCTGCTACGCGACCCCCCGACCCTTGTATATGGAGTTACGATATGTCTGAAAGACGAATGTTACGCGACATGATGAGTGTCAACGATATTTATAGCTTCGCTGACTCGATCATCGAGCTGCTGCGCGAAGAGTACGGCTCCTATGACGCCGATACGCTTGACGAAGTGCAGGTCGAAGATCGTTTTGCGCAGCGTCTCAAAGCGCGCGGCTACGAAGTTCGCTCCGCGAATGAGCCTGCTCCTACCCCAGCGCCGACACCAACACCAGCCGCGCCAGTGCCAACCAGCATATCGCAAGACACACCGATCGTGCCGGTCACTGTGGTGCGCACCCGGCGGCCAGCCGCCGGCACATCCAGCACATCCAACACGTCCAGCACCTCTGGCGGCGCGACGCGCACCCGGCGCACAACACCTTCCAGCGACGGTAGCCGACCGACGTCGGGCAGCGAGACGCGCCGGCCCAGCACTGAGAGCCCGCGCCCCGCGCCGGAGGCCAGCGCCGAGAGCGGCGGCGACAGCGCAGCCCCTGAGGCGCGCCCGACCCGTCAGCGCCGCACGACGACGCGCACGCCACGGTCGAGCAACAATGGCGAGACAGGCTCCTAGGCAGGTATGACCACGAATAGCACAACCGAGCAGCAGCGAGTCGAGCTGAAGGATCGTCTGATACTGGTTGTCGATGACGAGCCGCGCATTGTGAACTTTGTGCGGATGAATCTTGAGCTTGAAGGCTGCCGCGTGATCTCGGCGGGCAATGGCCGCGAGGCGCTGGAGCGTATCCGCGATAATCTGCCGGATCTGGTGCTGCTCGACATTATGATGCCGGGCATGGACGGCTTTGAGGTGTTGCGCCGGCTGCGTCAGTTCTCGACGGTGCCGGTGATTGTGCTGACCGCGAAAGACCAGGAGGACGATCGCATCCAGGGCCTAGAGCTGGGCGCGGACGATTATATCGGCAAGCCTTTCTCGCACCGCGAGCTGCTGAGCCGCATTCGCGCGGTTTTGCGCCGCCACGCCACGCCGCCGCCGATGCCGCAGACGCAGCTCAAGATCGACGAGCGCCTGACGATCGATTTTGCCAAGCACGAGGTGTTGGTCAACGGCGAGCCCGTCAACCTGCGCCCGACTGAGTACCGGCTGCTGTATCATCTGGTGCAAAACGCCGGCTGGGTTATGCCGCACGATGTGCTGCTGTCCAAAGTCTGGGGGCCGGAGTATCGCGACGAAAGTCATTATCTGCGTTTATACATTACCTATCTGCGCCAGAAGATTGAGGACGATCCGGCTAATCCGCGCTATATTTTGACCGAGCGCGGCGTAGGCTACCGCTTCGTAGACTTTCGTAAATAGATCGCAATCAAGATTATCTGGCAGTGCAGCCGTTCATCGAGTCGATGGGCGGCTGTTTTTGTGGAGTGGAGGCAGGCCCGTCGGGCAAACAAAGGAACAAGGAAACAAGGGAACAAAGGAGTAATAATATCTTTTTGTTCTTTTGTTCATTTGATCTTTTGTTCTCGTGCGCGGCCCTCACCCCCGTCGCTGCGGCGACTCCCCCTCTCCCATTGCGATAGGCGAGGGGAAAGTTAGGTACTTGCTTTTGTTCTTTGTTCTGCTGTTCTTTGTTCTCTATTCTTTGTTCTTTCGTTTGTTCTCTTGTTCGTTTGTTCCTTTGTTCGTTCGATTTGTGCGCCTGCTGTACACTACAGGTAAACCACTGCAAGTCATTCAAGAGATATGCCCATGCCCATGAACGTCCTCGCCGCCGAGCGTCTATCATTTCGCTATGGACAGGCCGAGCAGCCCGCGATTCAAGATATTTCGTTTGAGGCTGACAGCGGCAATGTGGTGCTGATCGCCGGATCGAGCGGCTGCGGCAAGTCCACGCTGCTGCGTTGCATCAACGGCTTGATTCCGCGCTCGTACAAAGGCGAGCTGAGTGGCGCGCTGCGGATCAACGGTGCCGATCCGGCTCCGCTCTCGCTGGCGCGGATCGCGCAGCTGGTTGGCACGGTGCTGCAAAATCCCGAGAAGCAGATCGTCGGCGCGTACGTCAAAAACGAGGTGGCGTTCGGACCCGAAAACCTGGGCTGGCAGCGCCAGCGGATCATTCAGGTGGTCGACGAGGTGCTCCAGCGGCTGGGCATCGCGCATCTGCGGGAGCGCGAAACCTTCAAGCTTTCGGGCGGCGAGAAGCAGAAAGTTGCGCTGGCCGGCGTGCTGGCGATGCAGTCGCGGCTGATCCTGCTGGACGAGCCGCTGGCCAGTCTCGATCCAGCCTCCGCCACAGAAACGCTGCGGCTGCTGCGCGCCTTGGCCGACGACGAGCACACGCTGCTGCTGGTCGAGCATCGGATCGAGGATGTGCTGGATCTGCAGCCTGAGCGTGTGCTGTTTCTGCGCGACGGCCAGCAGATCTACTGGGGCGATCTCCAGCAGTTCGAGGCCGTCGCCGATCCGCGCGAGGTCAAGCTGCCCGCGCCGCTGGTGGTGGAGTGGAGTAGACGCAATCCGCCGGCGGATCTGCCGCCACCGCCGGCGCCGGCGCAGCTCAGCGCCGCGCCGCTAATCGAGTTCGAGCACGTGGACTTTTTCTACGATCGCGAGCAGCCGGTGCTGCACGACATCAGCCTGACGATCCGCAAAGGCGATCGCGTGGCAATCCTGGGGCCGAACGGTGCGGGCAAAAGCACGCTGGTCAAACATATCATCGGACTGCTCAAGCCGCGCTCAGGCACCGTGCGCGTGATGGGCGAGTCGAGTGCCGCGCTGACAACCGCGCAGATGGCGCAGCACGTCGGCTATGTGTTTCAACATCCGGGCCACATGCTTTTTGCGCCGACAGTTCGCGAGGAGCTGGCGTTTGGGCCGCGCAATCTGGGCTTCGCGCCTGAACGCATCACGGCGAATGTGGCACGATCGCTTGAGATGGTCGGGCTGTCGGGTTTGGAAGATCGTCCGCCGCTGGCACTGAGCTACGGCCAGCAGAAGCGCGTCGGGATTGCGGCGGTGGCGGCGATGGAGTCGCGGGTGCTGGTCATGGACGAGCCGACCGCCGGCCAGGATCATCGCTCCTACACCGCGTTCATGGACGCGATCGCCCGGCTGCAAAGCTTCGACGCCATGATCTTTATTACTCACGACCTCGACCTGGCGTTGACCTACGCCAATCGGATCGTGCTGGTCGCCGATGGCCGGATCGCCGCCGATGGCGCGCCCGAGCAGGTGCTGGCCGACGAGTCGCTGCTGCGGCGGTGTCGCGTCGAGCCAACCTCGCTGCTGCGGCTCAATCTTACGCTGTTGCCACACACGGGCCGATTTCTGCGTGCTGAAGGACTGGCCCGCTATCTCAAGGAGGATGCAGCGACAACGAGTCGAACATCAAGCGTCGGTATTGGTCCGCATCGACAGCCTTAGTTCTGCTTGCTATTTGGAGGACGCGATGAGAACTACTTCGCCCAATCGGTACACGCGCCCGCTGGTTCTGCTTGTCGGCCTGATCGTCGTCAGTGTGGTGCTGCTCTACCTCGGTAATTTCATAGCCACGGCTCAGGGTGCCGATCCGCTGGCCGGATTCGGCTGGATCTGGTTTGTGCTGATCGGTGCCGGTATTGTCTACGGCGTGTACGTCGCCTTTGCGGATCGGCCAATCTGGCAGGTCGGCACGCGCGAGGTCGTGATGATGGCGATCGGCGCGGCGCTCTACGGCGTGCTCTCGTACCTGGGAAATTCGTTTCAGATGCCCTCGGTGAGCCAGGTGGCCTTTCGTCCGGCGTCGGTGATCCCGGTGCTGTTCGGCGTGCTCTTCGGCCCGGTCGTCGGCTTCTTCACTGGCTTCGTCGGCAACATCCTCGGCGACGCGATGACCGGCTGGGGCGTGTTTCCGATCTGGGACGTCGGCAACGGGTTGATGGGAATGGTCGCCGGATTGGCGACGGCCTTTCCGCGCAGCAAGCGCTCATTCAACGGCCTCACGATCACGATCGGTGCGGTCGGCGTGGTGCTGGCGGCCTGGCTGCTGCTGAATCCAAGTGTAGAAAATCCGAACATCGGTGGTGCGGTCGGCGGGATGTGGTGGGTGCCGCTGCTGGGCGTCGTGCTGGTAATCGGGCTGCGCTATGTGCTGCGCGATCGGCCCGACGTAGCGGTTGCGCTGCTGTGGTCGGCGCTCGGCGTGATCGTGGGCATCGGCTTTGCGGCGATCGCCGACATCTGGTGGAACGGCTACACGCCGGCGGTGGCGATCCTCGGCGAGTTCGTGCCGGCGGCAGGGCCGAATCTAGTCAACATCGCGATCCTGCTGCCGATTCTGTACGGCGCGTACACCTCGGCGCGCGCGCGGACCGGACGCGCTTAACCTAGCGCTGCGCTCCGCGTCGATCGGCGCGGAGCGCGGCTCCTTCAAGCTTATGATTGTTACTTGGGGCTATCGTGAGCGCGGCAGCATCATCGAGTGCGTCGATCCGCGCGCGCGCATCATCTGCTTTATCTGCGTCACCTTTGCGCTGATCCAGATCTGGGATATTCGGATCATCCTGATCTTTTTTCTGGCCGCGCTGGCGCTGCTGCGCCTGTCACGCGTCACGTGGCGCGAAACCCGGCGCTTCTGGATCGTGATGAGCGTGGTGATCCTGGTGCTGACGAGCTTTACCGCGCTGACCGGCTGGCAGGCGTCGGGCGTGTACACAGTCGAGCATCCGATCTGGCCGCAGGGCTTGCAGATCTTG
>JAFAYS010000010.1 GCA_019240175.1 Chloroflexota bacterium
GACGAGATCTGGCAGAATCACGACAGCGCGATCACGCCGACCGATCTTCAGGTGATCCGCGAGCGTGAGCTGCCGTATGTGCAAGTCGCGACGACGCTCAACGCCGAGCAGCGCAATCTGGTGATTTACTTCGTCAACGCGTTTCTCAAGCCCAATCGCACGATCGACCAGGAGGCGACCGACCTGCGCCGCGACGCCGCCCGCGCGGCGGTCGATCCGATCATGGTCACGGTGGTCAAAGGCGAGAATATCGTGCGCGAAGGCGACGTAGTTTCGGCGGAGACCTACGAGAAATTGCAGGAGTTCGGGCTGGTCTTTGGCGCGGGCGGCGCGGGCGCGCTTTTGCAGCAGTTTCTGCTGGGCCTGCTAGTCGCCTGGCTTTTCGCGATGTATCTGTACCGCTATCAGACCGAGCTGTGGCGCAATCATCGCGGCCTGATCGTGATCGGCTCGGTGATCGCGGCGACCGTGCTGGCCGGGCGGCTGGTGGTGCCGCTGTGGGAAACCGCGCCCTACGCCTTCCCGCTGGCCACGCTGGCGATCCTGCTGACGGTGCTGTTCAACGGCAGCATCGGCCTGCTGGCGATGTTGATCGTCGCGCCGCTGCTGGGCTTGCAAACCGAGCAAAGCATCGGGCTGACGCTGACGCTGATGCTGGGCAGTGCCGCCGGCGTGTATGTCGCGCAGCGAGCCGTGCGCAGTATCTCGTTTGTGTGGGTTGGCCTGGCGGTGGCTTTCTTCACGATGCTGGGCGCGGTGGTTTTCTGGCTCGATCCGCTGGCCGAGTGGCCGGGCGCGCTGAATATTCTCTTGTTTAGCGTGCTCAACGGCGCGCAGGCATCGGTGCTGGTGCTGGGCACGTACCATATTTTGGGCCGGCTGGCGAATGTGGTCACGCCGCTGCAGCTGATGGAGCTGGCGCATCCCAATCATCCGCTGCTGCATCGCTTGATGCGCGAGGCTCCGGGAACGTATCATCACAGCATCGTGGTCTCGAATCTGGCCGAGGTAGCCGCCGAGAATATCGGAGCCGATCCGCTGCTGGCGCGTGTTGGTGCGTACTACCACGATGTCGGCAAGATTCTGCGGCCTTATTTCTTCACGGATAATCAGCATGAGCGCGCCAACGTCCACGAGGTGCTCGATCCCAAGACCAGCGCCACGATCATTATCGATCATGTGCGCGAGGGCGCGAAGCTGGCGCGTGAGCACGGCTTGCCCGAGCAGGTCGTCGATTTTATTCCACAGCATCACGGCACGAATCTGGTCTCGTTTTTCTATCAACGTGCGCTGCAAGAAGACGGCGACACCGATATCGAGCAGTTTCGCTATCCGGGGCCGAAGCCGCAGACTCGCGAGGCCGGGATCATGATGATGGCCGACGGCGTTGAGGCCACGGTGCGGGCGCGCTCACAGAGCGGCAAGCTGCGCGCGGGACGGCCGACCGACGACGAGCGTAGCCAGCGCGGCACCCAGACGATCGCCGAGGTCGTCGAGCAGATTGTCAACGAGCGCTTGCAGTCGGGACAGCTCGACGAGTGCCCGCTGACGATGCGCGACATTGCAATCATCAAACAATCGTTTATCAATACGCTGCAAGGCATCTACCATCCGCGCGTAGATTATCCTCAGCAGTCGGAGCAGGCAGCCGGCGCGCGCTAGCCGGCGGCTAAGGTGGAACATGGAGCAGGAGTACGTTACGGTTACGATCGAGGTGGACGAGCCCTACACCGACGCGATCGATACGGCGGAGCTAGAGCGGCTGACCGAGCATGTGCTGCGCGGCGAAAGCGTGGCCGGGCCGGTCGAGGTCAGCATCTGGATCACTAACGAGGAAGAGCTGCACACGCCGAATCGCACCTATCGCAACGTGGATTCTTCGACCGATGTGCTGTCGTTCGGCGAGGACGAGGATGCCGATACGGTGTTTGTGTCGGCTCCGGATCAGCCGCGCTACATCGGCGACCTGGCGATCTCGTATCCGCACGCTGTTCGGCAGGCGGAGGAGTATAACCACTCGTTGCAGCGTGAGCTGAGCTATCTGGTGACACATGGCCTGCTGCATCTGCTGGGCTACGATCACGAAGCTCCCGAGGATGGCAAGCTGATGCGTGGCCGCGAAGAAGCGCTGCTCGGCGCGCTGGGCATTACGCGTGAGAGCTGAGTCGGGGCGCTCGTCGCAGCCGGTGGCCGGGCGACAGCTAGTCTGGCGCTGGCTGGTCGGGCTGATCCGCTCGTTTGGCTTTGCCTTTGCGGGCATCGGCGCGATGCTGCGCACGCAGCGTAACGCGCAGATCCACACGGTGGCGACGATCGTGGTGGTGGCGGCGGGCTGGTTCTTTGGCGTCAGTGCGGGCGAGTGGATTGCGCTGATTCTGGCGACGGCGCTGGTGCTGTCGCTTGAGGCGCTCAACACGGCGCTTGAGGCCGTCGTCGATCTGGTCTCGCCGCAGCCGCACCCGCTGGCAAAAAAAGCCAAAGACGTGGCGGCGGGCGCGGTCTTGATCGGCGCGATCGGCGCGGCGCTGGTCGGCTGTATTATCTTTGTACCCAAGCTGCTTGCGTTTTTGACATCAATATTGTGAAGATTTTATTTCTAGCTCCCAGTCCGCCCTATCCTCCCCACGGCGGCGGACAACAGCGTGTCTACCAGTTTATTCGTCATGCCGCGCGCGAGCACGAGATCTGGCTGCTGACGTTCAGCCCCAGTGAGACCGCGACCGCCGCGATGCAGCCGCTGCGCGATCTGTGTGAGATCGTGACGGTGCCCACGCCGACGCGCTCTTCGCTGGATCGGCTGCGCACGACGTTGCTTTCGCCGCTGCCCGACATGGCGCTGCGTGGTCGATCGACGGCGTTTGCGGCGGCGCTCGACCAGCTGCAGGCACGGGTGCCGTTCGATGTGGTGCAGGCCGAGAGTATCGAAATGGCGCAGCATGGCCGGCAGCGCTCGGGATCGCGTCCGCTGTATGTGTATGATGCTTTCAACGCCGAGTTTCTGCTGCAGCGCCGCGCCTTCACCACCGATCTCCGGATTCCGCGCAAGCTGCCTGCCGCTGGCTACTCGCTGATTCAATGGCAGAAGCTGCGCGCCTACGAGTCGCGGCTGAGGCAGCGATTCGCGGGCATGTTTGCGGTTTCGAACGAGGACGCCGCGATTCTGGGTGGCTTGACTGCGCCGCTGCCGCTCGGGGTGGTGCCCAATGGCGTGGATACCGCGTTCTTTCACCGCGCTGATCACGCTGCGCCGGGGCTTGATGCGCCGTATGTGCTGTTTACCGGCACGCTCGATTTCCGGCCCAACGTCGACGCGGTGACCTGGTTTGCGCGACAGGTTTTGCCGCTGATCCAGGCCCAGCAGCCCGGCGTGCGCTTTGCGGTGGTCGGGCGCAATCCTGTGGCGGCGGTGCGAGAGCTGGCAGCGCTGCCCGGCGTCGAGATCGTGGGCGAGGTGCCGGATGTGCGCCCGTGGTTCGAGCGCAGCGCGGCCTACGTTGTGCCGATGCGCATCGGCGGCGGCGTGCGGCTCAAGGTGCTTGAGGCGCTCTCGATGGAGATGCCGGTGGTCGCGACGCGCATGGGCGTCGAAGGTGTGGAAGGGCTGGCGGGCGGCGTGCATGCGCTGCTGGCGGATCGGCCCGTCGAGTTCGCCGCCGAGGTGTGCCGCGCGCTCAGCGATCGGGGTTTGGCGCAGCAGCTTGGCGCTGCCGGTCGCGCGCTCGTCGTCGAACGCTACGACTGGCAGGCGATCGTGCCCCGCATGATCGCGCTGTGGCAGCAGTGGTCAGCCAAGCTGTCGCGATCTTGAGGCTGATCGCGATCAGGCCGTGCCGATCACGACGCCTTCACGGGCCGGCAGCGTCAACGTGATCTTTCCGTTTTGCACCACGCCGCCGAGCTTAGGTCCGAAGAAGCTGTGCAGCGCGGTGTCGTCGCCGAAGTACTCGTCGACCGTCAGCGTGATCGGCTGCTCACTCTCGGCGACATTGAGCACGATTAGCAGCGTCTCGTCGTCTCCCGTGCGCGCCATCGCATACACGCTGCCTTCGGCGTAGACTGTTTTGATCCCGCCGTGTCGCAGCACCGCATGATTTTTGCGCAGCTGGATCGCGCCCTTGAAATAATCGAGCAGCTCGCTGTCCCACTTTGCCTGTTCCCAGGGCATGCCGCGCCGGCTGTCGGGATCGAGCGCGCCGGGCAGGCCGATCTCGTCGCCGTAGTAGATGCTCGGCGCTCCCGGATAGGTCATCTGGAACAGCGTTGCCAGGCGCACGGTGGCCTTGTCCTCCTGGGCCATCGAGAGCAAACGCGCG
>JAFAYS010000077.1 GCA_019240175.1 Chloroflexota bacterium
CTAGACGAGACGCTGGTCTGCTACGACAGCCGCCAGTCGGGCCGCTACGATCTGGCCGACAAGGAGCTATCCAAGCTGATCGCCGAGCTCGCCGCCAACGAGCCGCAGATCGTCGTGGTGCTGGACTGCTGCCACTCCGGCTCGGGCACACGCGCCACCGAGGCTGAAACGGTCCGCCGCGCGCCGATCGACCTGCGACCACGTCCGCTGGATACTTTTTTGGTTAGCCCAGCCGAGGCCGCAAGTTTTGGTACACGCAGCGCGGCGGAGAACACGACCGACTGGGTTGCGCTGCCACGCGGGCGGCATATTGTGCTGGCGGCCTGTCGCGACGAGGAGGAGGCCAGGGAGTACCAGGGCGGCGGCCAGCATCGCGGCGCGTTCTCGTATTTTCTGACGCAGACGCTGGAGCAGGCCGGCGGACGCGTGAGCTATCGCGATCTTTTCAAGCGTGCCCAGGCGCAGGTGCAGCGCGCGGTGCTGCGCCAGGTGCCGCAGATCGAGGCCAGCGATGTGCGCGATCTGAATCTGCCCTTTCTCGGCGGCGCGGTCACACCACGCGTCGCGACGTTCACGCTGAGCTACAGCACGAGCCACGGCTGGACGATCGATGGCGGAGCGGTGCATGGCATCCAGCGGCCCGTGACGATCGCGGGCCACGCCGAGACCACCACGCTGGCGCTCTTTTCGATCGCGGCGGAGCGGCTGGACGATCTCAGCGCGAGTGTGGGCCAGGCCGAAGTGATCGAGGTTTTGCCACAGCTCAGCAAAGTCGCGGTGACGCTCACGGATGGCACGTCGCCCGATCCGCAGCAGACTTACAAGGCGATCGTGACGAGTACCCCGCTGCCGCCGCTGAGCGTGCGCTTCGAGGGTGACGAGTCGGCGGTGGATGCGGCGCGCGATGCTCTGGCGGTCGCTAGCCCAGGCCAGACGGCCTCGCTGTATGTGCGTGAGGCCAGCGCCGACGAGCCGTTCAAGCTGCGGCTGATCGCGCATCCCGACAGCTACCGCATTGCGCGCGCGCTAGACGATTGTCCGCTGGTGGCCGATATCGAAGGCTCGGGCAGCGGCCCCGCGCAGCAGGCGATCACCCGTTTGGAGCACATCGCGCGCTGGCAAACGATCGCTGAGCTAGCGAATCCAACCAGCCGGATCGCTCCTGGCGCTGTGCAGATCGAGATCGAGCGCGCTTCTGGCCCGCCTGCGACGCGCGACTCGAGCAGCGTGCCGTTCGAGACACTGCCGGCAACCTCGGAGCTGCGGCTGGAATACGCGTATCGCGATGGGAAGTGGCAGCAGCCGCAGATCAAGATCAAGCTGACCAACACCAGCGACGAGCCGCTCTACTGCGCGCTGCTGGATCTATCAGAGTCCTACGCGATCCGTTCGAGCGTGCTGGTCGGCGGCGGCACCTGGCTCAAGCCCGGCGAGAGCGCGTGGTCCAACGATGGCAAGCCGATCTTTCTTTCGGTGCCAAAAGAGCTCTGGCAGCAGGGCGTGACTGAGTATAAAGATCTGATCAAGCTGATCGTCAGCACCGAGGCCTGCGATGCCACGCTGTTGGAGCAGGAGGCGCTGGACATGCCGCGCCAGTCCAAGGCCACGCGCGGCGCGGGACCGTCGAGCACGCTCAACCGGCTGATGCGTCAGACCCAGACGCGCGATCTGTCGGATCGACCCGAGGATGAGCAGCGCTACGCCGACTGGACGACCAGCGAGATCAGCATCACCACCGTACGACCGCTTGGCACGATTCCGGTGCCGCGCGCAGGTAACGCGCTCACGCTCGGCGCTGGCGTCACGATCGCGCCGCATCCCGCACTGGAAGCCAACGCACGCCTGACAACGGTCGCGCAGGCTGGACGCGATCTCGGCAATCTGCTGCTTCCGCCGATTCTGCGTGACGACCCGACGATCGCGCAGCCGCTGCAGTTCACCGAAAGCCGCGCCAGCGATCCCGGCCTCAGCGTCGTCGAGCTGCTGGACGTGGCCGATCATACGGTGGTGACGCCCGAACAGCCGCTGCTGCTGCGGATCGAGCAGCCGCTGAGCGACGACGAGCAGATTTTGCCGGTTGGCTTCGACGGCGAGCTTTTTCTACCGCTGGGATTGGCGCGGCGCGACGGCAACACCACCGAGATTCGGCTGGATCGCTTGCCGGCTCCCGTGGTTGGCGCGCGCAGCCTGACGGGATCGATCCGCATCTTGTTTCAAAAAGTGGTCACGCAGCGGATCGGCAAGTACATGGGCTGGCAGTACGACTACCCGATTCTGGCGGCGGCGTATGTGGCCGAGGACGGCAAGGTCAGCTACTGGCCGCGTCCCGCCGATGTCAAGCAGCGCGTCGCCGCCGCCGATCGGATTCTGCTCTACATCCACGGCATCATCGGCGATACGCGCGGCATGGCTGCTAGCGCCCGTGTGGCCGACGGCAAGCTCACGCCACCGCCGCCCGCGCTGCTGTCGCGCTACGATCTGATCCTGACCTTCGACTACGAGAACATCAACACGACGATCGAAGAAACGGCACGATCGCTCAAGCAGCGGCTGAAAGCGATCGGGCTGGGACCGGATCACGGCAAAACGCT
>JAFAYS010000897.1 GCA_019240175.1 Chloroflexota bacterium
TTTGGCTAGCATTGGCCGCGATCATCTCGATCACTACGGGGCCGAGATCGGCGAGCTCAGCGGGCGGCGGCGCGACCTGCGCGCTGCGATGCTGGCGATTCGCGACTATGAGCGCCAGCTGTCGCGGCATTTTCTGGAGCAGATGCAGTGTGTGGCGGAGCTGGAGCTGTACGGCATCGGCGATCCCGAGCGTGTGGCTGAGCGTGTGCCGACCTTTGCAGTGACGCTACCCGGTTGGACGCCGCAGCAGCTTTCCGAGGCCCTGGGTGAGCGCGGCTTCACGACCTGGGCCGGCCACTACTACGCGCTGGCGCTGGTCGAGCGCCTGAACCGGCACGAGACCGGCGGCATGCTGCGGATTGGCTGCGCGCACTACAACACGATCGCCGAGATCGACGCGATTTTCGCTGCGCTCAACGAGATCGTAGCGGGCAGGTAAGCTCTGGCTTTGGTTGTGATTTGAGGAGTGGATCGCAGCTAGGAGGGGCTGCTCAAGCGGTCGTTGACGAGCAAATGCTGTAATCGGTTGATCGCGCGATGCTGCAGCGCTTTGATCGTGGCCTCGGTGCGACCCAGTGTTTCGGCGATCTCGCGGGTGGACAGGCCAATAAAGAACTTAAGCGCGATCACCTGCTGTTGCTCCGGCGGCAGATTGGTGATCGCCTTGCCGACGCTGTGACGCTGCAAGTCCGGCGTTTCGTCGGCGAGCACTGCGCGTGTGTCTTCGGCTGAATCTTTGCGCATCGCGGCGCTAACCTTGTCGCTGGCGGTCTCCGAGAGCTGGCGCAGCACCAGCAGCAGCAGCGACGTGATCGGGCTATCACTCTGGTAATCTTGCTCCACCAGCGCCTGCGCCAGTGACCAGCCGATCGCCGCCTCGTTGGTCGATGGCTGCATTTGGGCGGCAAAACGTCGCTGCACATCCACACACACCAAAAACTCCTCCACGCGTCTCAGCAGCGCCTGATCGTGCAGCGCGCTGAAACGTTCGCGCAGTTGCGTGAACACCTGCTCGGCCTGCGCGTACTCGCCGCGCAGGTAGGCCAGCCGGGCACGCTCATACTGGAAGTAGGCATTGATCTCGTCGTTGGCGTCATACTCGGCCTGCTCGGCCATCTCAAGCGCGCTCACGGCGTCGTCGAGCAATTGGTGGCGCTGGGAATTGGTGGTGTTCAGGGCTTGATCAAGCAGCTGCTGGGACAGCTGGTAGTGGCGGCTGGTCGGGCGATGAGTTTTGGACGGCTGCGGGTAGAAGGCTTCGACGCTGCGTGAGAGCGTCAATCGCGCCTCGGGATCGTCGGTCAGGCGATACAGCGCGCCGCGTCCCTGGCGCTCGGCGACGCTGGGCTGCGTCTCGGATCTAAGCAGACCATCCTGGCGCATGCGCTGAAGCTCGGTCCGCACGCTTTCAGGATTCAGCCCCGTCGCGCTGACAATATCCGCTACGGTAAATTCGCGCAGCAGCAGCGCGTGGTAGCGAACTTTGAATTTAACCTGACTCATCCCAACCCGGTGGGTCATGGGCCGCCTCTCGAACATTAGTTGCTCAGCTGAGCAAGTGCAGCATATCACCAAACTATCAGAAGGTCAAGCTACTGCGATAGCGCGTAGTAGATCGCGCAGATGCGTTGTGTTTTCCAGCCCGTAGAGCATCCGCCGGCGATCGGTGGTGAAGGCGCGCTCAAGCTGGTGCAGCGCCTGCGTCGGCCAGTAGCGCTGCTCATCCGGGCCGGGCTGGAAAGCGGCTAGCTCAAAGGTGATCCGGCTAAACCAGAATCGCAGATGATCCGGCAGCCAGCTCTCGAAGTCGCGGGCGAAGCGACAGGCGCGGCGCGGAATCGGGTTCAGGCGCGGATACAGCCGATCGTAGAAGATGTTGGCCTGATCCAGATCGAGTCCTGAGCGCTCGGGATTGTGGTTCCAATCCGCGTGCAAGAACGCGGCGGCGGCATGCAGCAGCCAGCCGTCGTTGAAGGCCTCGTTGTCGTAGTCCGTGGCGTGGACATGTGCCGTGTACTCGTGGAGCAACAAGAAAGGATAGGCCAGGTACAGCCCGAAGCTGTGCTCGTAGCTGAAGCGCAGGAGCACCACATCCTGGCGCTCACGCTCCTGATCGTCGTCCCAATACGTGGGATAGTAGGCGGCAGGCGCGGCCCGATAGCCGAAGGACTCGGCCAGCAGCGCGCCGCGACTCCCGACGGGCGCGGCACCGTACGCGACAATCAGATCGCAGGCGCTGGACAGCCGCAGCTGGGTCACGGGCCAGGGCGAGGCCGCGAAGAAGCGCTGCGCCAGCTGTCGTCCTTGCTGATGCAGCTGTTCAAGGTCGCGCTCATAGCTCCAGGCGCAAATCTGCGTTTCAAGCGTCGCGATCACATCGTCGAAGATCGCGGCGACACGCGTGTTGTTGTAGCGAAACAGATCAACTTCCACGCGCAGCAGCGCGGCCAGCTTGCGGGCCGCCTGGTGGCGATCGGCGGGATCGGCGCGCATGAAGAAGCGCTCCAACGCTTCATCGAAACGTTGGAGACAGGTGTCATAGTCCAGTCGCGGATCGGCCTGCGTTGCCATCCGTAGATCGCAGAGACGATTGAGCAGGGCGCGACAGGCGAGCGTGTACACCTCAAATTTGATCGCGACTCGTTCCGGCAGCGGCATTGTTGAACTAGGTCCAGCCTAAGCGGCTCTTTTGCCTGAGCGAGACTTACGCTTTGAGCGTTGGCGAACCTCAAATCGTTTCTTCAGCGCGGGCAAAATGATCGCTTTATAAGTCTCGATCGCAAGCTGAGTGAGGAACGTTAGCCCGACGATCATCACGGCGTCGGTGGGAAAAGTTTTTTCCACACTGACCACCAACTGATTCTCGTCCAGCAGCTGTGTCTGCTCATGCTCGCGGAGACTGGCTTCGATAATCGCCAGAATCTCGGCTTTGCCGGAGGCGATAGTATCGGGGGGAATCGGCGTTAGCTCCAATTCGATCAGGTCGAGCGACTC
>JAFAYS010000571.1 GCA_019240175.1 Chloroflexota bacterium
TTCTCGCTGCTAACCACGATCGCCAGCGCATCGGTGCCGACGCGGAACTCGATCGGGTTGCGGTTGATCGCCTCGCACTTGGCTTTTTCTTCGTCCTTGATCGGGCGGCTGGCGTTGGCGATGTCGGTCTCGCCGGCCTCGCAGAAGCGCTGGAAGCCCGCGCCGGTGCCAACCTCGTCAACCGAGACGGTGCCCGCGTAGCCTTCTTCTTTGAACCGCTCGGCCATGCGCTGGCTCAGCGGGAAGACCGTCGAGCTGCCGGAGCTGACGACGTCGCCGCTCACCGCAGCCGCATCAACTTCGGGCAGTTCAACCATCGCGCCGCCGGCTGCCGCCGTCTCGGTCGTGGCGGTCTCGTTGGTCGCGGCGCTGGTCGCTGCCGGCGATGCTGAGGCTTCCGCGCTGGCCGAGGCCTCGGGCGAAGCTGAAGCTTCCATGCTCGGCGAAGCTTCCGGCGAGGCCGAGGCTGCCGGTGCAGTTGACGCGGATGCTACGGGCGAGGCCGCGCTTGAAGCGGCGGGCGAAGATGTTGCGGCTGTACCACCACCACAGGCTGCCAGAATGCTCGTCATCATGATCGCGACGATGAGCGCGCGAAACGCTTTAGCCATAAAGTCTCGTATCCTTCCTAACTGTTCTGTACACGAGCTCGCATAGAACTCGATTGTGAGAACTGTAACGGGCGCGAGTTATCGCAACTTTATAGTTTCGTTAAAGCTTCGTTAAGTCTTAACAAACGCCAGCGCGACGATCCTGCGCGCCCATCTCCCGAGCCAGCCAGGCCGGCTCAGGGCCCATACTTGCCCGTTTCGCTCCTGCACAAGCATCTGCTCGCTCCTTCCGATCGCTCCCTTCCAAGGTGAGACAACGGCGGTTTAACCTTCAGAGCTGTTAAAAGTGATGAGCGAGCGACCGATTGGTCACCCGCTCATCGTGCCCCCGTTTGCCCTTAGCTGTATTCTTCCATAGCTACATGAACGCGCCGTTATGGCTTTGTTAAATTTGGGCTAAGCTGATCCAGACGCTTTAACCAGACGATCGTTTCTTCTTGCCTGGCTGCATCGTTAAAATACACAGACCGCCAGCACAGCTAGCAGCCCGTGTATTCATGCCCTTTTGTTTCTTGGTCGGTATGATGCCACACGGACATCAAGCGGAGATTATGGTTGTGTTAGCTTTGGATAAAATCTTAGCCCTGGGTGTCCAACTCTTGCTAATGTTAAAGGTCAATTAAGGACCTGTGATATACTTCCCAATGCTGTTTCTCACGAAAGCAAGGTACATGCGTATCCACATAATATGGGTTTCGATCCTGCTGGTCGGCGCACTCACAGCCTGCGGCCCCACGACACAGGGCAATGATCAGCAGCTGACACTCACAGGCTCGACATCGGTCGGGCCATTTGCCGAGCAGCTGGCCGAGCGCTACGAGGAGCACCATCGGGGGTCGAAGGTGAACATCCAGGCGCTAGGATCGAGCGCGGGCATTCAGGCGGCGGCGGAAGGCACCGTCGAGCTCGGCATGTCGTCGCGGCATCTGGAGCCGGACGAAGAAGAGCAGTTGCAGGTGTATGAGATCGCGCGTGACGCGCTGGCGATTATTGTGCATCCCAGCAACGCGGTCACCGACCTTTCTACCGAGCAGGTGCGCCGCATCTTCACGGGCGAGATCGCCAACTGGCGCGAGGTCGGCGGCCACGACGCGCCGATCGATATTGTGACGCGCGAGGCCGGATCGGGAACCTATGGCGCGTTTGAAGAGCTGGTGATGGACAAGGAGCTGCCCGCGCAGAGCGCGCTGCGCCAGGGCTCGAACGGAGCGGTTCGCCAGATCATCGCGGGTGATCCCGACTCGATCGGCTATATTTCGCTTGGCATCGTCAACGAAACGGTCAAGCCGATCTCAGTCGATCACGTGCAAGCCTCGACCGAGGCGGTGATGTCGGGCCAGTACAAGCTGGTGCGTCCGTTTTTGTTCGTGCAGCGCAAGAACGCCACGCTATCGCCGCTGGGCCAGGAATTTCTGAGCTATGTGCTATCGCCTGAGGGCCAGCAAGAGCTTGTCCAAGCCGGTCTCATCCAAGGAGCTGACGCTCAATGAAAGAACGCCTGATCAGCTTTCTCCTGTTTCTATGCGCCCTGGTATCGATCGCGTCGCTGGCGATCATCACATTTTTCATCTTCCAGGCTGGTCTGCCGCTGATCTTCAGGGTCGGGCTGGGCAATTTTCTCGAAAGTAGCCTGTGGAATCCCAGCGGCGATCCGCAGAGCTTCGGCATCGCGGCGATGATTCTCGGCTCGATCTGGGTCACGCTCGGCGCGATTGTTGTCGGCGTGCCGCTCGGGCTGGCCGTGGCGATCTTCTCAGCCGAGATCGCACCGCCGCGTCTGGCGATGCTGATCCGGCCTGTGATCCAGCTGCTGGCCGGCATTCCCTCGGTGATCTATGGCTTTATCGGCCTGACGATTCTCGCGCCGGCGATTCGCGCCACTTTTGGCGGCCCTGGTCTGAGCGTACTTACCGCCGCGCTGATCCTGGGCATTATGATCCTGCCTAGCATTATCAGCATCTCCGAGGATGCGTTACGCGCGGTGCCGAGCGCGTATCGTGACGGTTCGCTGGCGGTGGGTGCGACGCGCTGGCAGACGATCTGGCGCGTGCTGGTGCCGGCTGCGCGCTCCGGCATCGTGGCCAGCGTGATCCTGGGCATGGGCCGCGCGCTCGGCGAAACGATGGCTGTGATTATGATGCTCGGCAATGCGCTGCAAGTGCCGCGCTCGCCGCTCGACTCCGCCACCACGCTGACGAGCAATATCGGCCTTGAGCTAGCCTATGCCAGCGGCGCGCACCGCGACGCGCTCTTCGCGACCGGCGTTGTGCTGTTTGTGCTGATTATGATCCTGAACATTCTGGCGAATATTTTTACAGGCCGCGTCACGTTCTGGCAGCGGCTGTCCGCGTTTCGTCCGGCGGTTTTCAATGGACGCGCCGCGTGGCGTCGGAGGAACACGTGAAACGCCAACATTCGCAGCTCGTTGCCTTTGCCGGCCTTTGGTTCGCCGCCAGCCTCACGATCGTGATCCTCGCGATCATTATTATGTATATTCTGGCGCAAGGCCTGCCTTATGTAAATCTCGAATTTCTCACCGGACGACCACTGGAGCAAGGCCGCGAGGGCGGGATTTTCCCGACGATTCTCGGCACGCTGGCGCTCGGCGCGGTATCGCTGGTGCTGGCGGTGCCGCTGGGCGTGGGCGCGGCGGTCTTCTTGACCGAGTACACGCGTCCCAGCCCGCTGACGACGATTATGCGCTTCGGCACGGACTCGCTGGCGGGCGTGCCGTCGATCATCTTCGGCCTCTTCGGCTTTATCTTCTTTGTGACGCGGCTACACATGAGCTGGTCGCTGCTGGCGGGCGGGCTGACGCTGGCGCTGATGGTGCTGCCGACGATCATTCGCACGACCGAGGAGGCGATTCGCGCGGTGCCGGTCGCGTATCGTGAGGTGAGCTACGGTCTGGGCGCGTCACGCTGGCAGATGGTGCGCACAGTGGTGTTGCCCAACGCGCTGCCCGGCATTATCACCGGCATCATCCTCAGCTTCGGGCGCGCGGTCGGCGAGACGGCGGCGGTGATCTTCACGGCGGGCACCGCGCTCAATATTCCCACCTCGATCCTTTCGCCGACACGCACAATGGCGGTCCACTTTTATATCCTGGCAGTCGAAGGCATTTCGCTGCAAAAAGCCTACGCCACCGGAGCCGTACTGATCATCAGTATTCTGGCGATCAATGTACTGGCCAACGCGCTGATCACACGCAGCGTCTCGCGCGCTGTGCGGCGCTAGCGCTGTCAAACCAGGCACTCACCAGCGACTACGTATCTACCATAAGGCAGATCAAAAACGTATGACTCCCAAGATCGAAATCGATCAGTTTTCGTATAGATATGGCGACGAGATCGCACTGAACACCATCTCGCTACAAGTGCAGCCCAACACGATCTTGGCGATCTTTGGTCCGGCGCGCGGCGGCAAGACCACGCTGCTGCGCTCCATGAATCGCCTGACTGAGATCGGCGAGCCCGGCACACACAGCGGGCGGATTCTGCTCGACGGCCAGGATATTTTCGCGCCCGGCACCGACATCGCAACGCTGCGCCGGCGAGTTGGGATGGTGTTTGCGCTGCCGGTCGCGCTGCCCATGACGATCTTCGACAATGTGGCCTACGGCCCACGCATGCGCGGCGTGCGCTCGCGATCGCAGCTGCAAGATCTGGTGCAGAGCGCGCTTCAGTCGGCGGCGCTGTGGGACGAAGTTCAGGATCGGCTGGACACGCCGGCGCAGGCGCTCTCCGGCGGGCAGCAGCAGCGCATCTCGATCGCCAGGGTGCTGGCGCTAGAGCCCGAGGTGATTTTGCTGGACGAGCCCACCGCCGCCCTCGATCCGATCTCGACGGCCAAGATCGAGGAGGCGCTGATGGAGCTCAAGCAGCAGTACACGATTGTGATCGCGCCGCACAATGTGCAGCAGGCCGGGCGCATCGCCGACGACGCCGCGTTCTTCTTGATGGGCGAGTGCATCGAGGCCGGGCCAGCCTCGCAGATCTTCACGATGCCGCGCGATCGCCGCACTGAGGATTACATCACCGGACGCTTCGGCTAGCCGGCGCGCGAACATCTTCTCGCTCTCCTACATGCTCTACGGCTGGCACACAATATGCAACGTTCTGCGACCTATTCGTAGTATGGAGGAGGAGAAGATGGATTTGCTTCAAAACTTGCTCGGCGGTGGCCAGCAGCGGCAGCAGTTCGAGGATTTTGCCAATCGCTACGATCAAGGCTCGCCCTACGACGGCATCTCGGATCAGGAGGCGATGCAGCACTACCAGCAGATCGCTCCTCATCTGCCGCCGGATCTTTACCAGCAGTCGGCGCAGGACGCCTTCTCGCGCATGTCACCGCAGGAGCGGCAGCAGTTCGGCCAGTATATGCGCCAGCGCTCACAGCAGCACGGCTATAACATCCCCGATCTCAACGGCGACGGCATCGACGATCGCATGCAAGATCCGGCCTATCTCGCCCAGGTGACGACCAACATACACCAGC
>JAFAYS010000575.1 GCA_019240175.1 Chloroflexota bacterium
TTCCTTGACATTGGACGGGCGCTCAAACTCCTCGGGCGTCTTCCCCTCATGCGTGCGCTCCATGATTTCGCGCCAGATCGCGCCGCCGCCGTTCGAGCCCGCGACCTCATCCATCGGCGTGTTATTCGAGTTGCCGACCCACACGCCAACGACCAGATCGGGCGTGTAGCCGACGGCCCAGCTATCCTTGAAATCGTTGGATGTGCCGGTTTTGACGGCTGCCGGTCGATCGTCTTTGAGCCGCATCACGCTGTTGGGGCCGAACATCGGCGTGCGCGCGTCGTTATCGCTCAAAATGCTGCTGATCAGATACGCGATCGCGTCGCCGTAGGGGCCGAGCACCTGATTACCAGTGGGCGGCTTGTAGGAGTAGAGCACCTCGCCGTGATTGGTAGCGACGCGCAGAATCGAGACCGAGGGCCGCGCATAGCCGTTGTTCGCGAACGTGGTGTAGGCCGTCGTCAGATCGATCAGCTTGACCTCGCCGGCACCCAGCGCCACCGCCAAACCGTACAGATCGCGATCTTGCAGCGTGGTAATACCCATCGCGTGCGCCAGATCCAGAAACGCGTCGACGCCGACGAACTGCAGCGCTTTGACTGCCGGAATATTGAACGAGTTGGCCAGCGCCAGCCGCAGCCGCTGCGGGCCGTGGAAGCGGCTATCGTAGTTCATGGGCTGGTAGCCGTTAACATTCAGCGGCACATCCCAGATCACCGTGGCCGGATTCCAGCCGTTGGGCTGCATCATCGCCGTCGCATACACAATCGGCTTGAGCGCCGAGCCGGGCTGTCGCGCGGCGGTCGTCACGTTAACCTGGCCATCGATCGCGGCGTTGTTGTAATCGACCGAGCCGACCATCGCCAGGATCTCGCTGGTCTTGGGATCGATCACCACGACAGCGGCGTTGGTCGCGTTCTGCACCTGAAGCTCAGCGATGCGATTGCGGGCGGCCTCCTCCGCGATCTGCTGGATCGCCGGATCGAGCGTGGTGACGACGCGCAGACCACCGCGCCGCAGTAGATCCGCGCCGTACTCCTGCTCTAGCTGATCCAGCACATAAAAAACCCAGTGCGGCGAGCGAATATTGACCGACGACGGGCGCAGCGTCAGCGGCTGGGCAAAGGCGGCATCGGCCTGCTCGCGCGTGACGCGGCCCTGTCTGGCCATAAGATCCAGCACGATCTTCTGACGCGCCTTGGCGGCCTCGGGATTATTGAAGGGGTTCAGCTCGGAGGGCGATTGCACCAGGCCGGCCAGCAGCGAGGCCTCGGCAAGATTGAGATCGTGGGCCGGCTTGCTAAAATAGCTCTGCGCGGCGGCCTCGATGCCGTAGGCCATGTTGCCGTAATACACCTCGTTGAGGTAGAACGACAGCACTTGCTCTTTGGAGTACTGGCGGCTGAGGTGAAAGGCCAGGATCGCCTCGCGGATCTTGCGGCTATACGACTGATCTACGCGCTCCTCGGGCGAGAGCAGCACATTGCGCGCGACCTGCTGCGTGATCGTCGAGGCACCCGACTGGATCTCACCGCCACGGTTGAGCCAGAGCGCGCGCACAATACCGCGCAGATCGACACCGGGATTTTCAAAGAACTGCGCGTCTTCGACCGCGATCGTGGCGGCTTTAACGGCCCACGGCACCTGATCCAGCGGCACCACCGTGCGCTGACCGTCGTCGAAAACTTCGTAGAGCAGCGTCTGACCGTCGCGGGCGTAGATGCGCGTGGTCTCGAACGGGCGATGCGTCGCCAGCTGGCTGGGATCGGGCAGATCGCGGCTGTAGTAGCGGTAAAGCGCCAGGCCGACAACTCCGCCGGCCAGCACGCCCAGCAGGGCCGCCTCACAGAGCCGTAGAAAGATCAGGCCGAGCACGCTAAATGCCGAGCCGTGGCGCGGACGAGCTGTTAACAATATACGCATCAGATCACAAACATACTCACTTATTCATTTTACCACGCCAGCCCGGAACCAGACTTGCGTTAGTGGTAGAATACAAAGATATTTGAATGTGAAAGAAACGTTTAGAATTAAGAGGTATGCATGTCACGTCGGGCGATCTTCCTCCTCCCCCTTCTCATCGTTCCTTTGATCATCGGCGGCATCGTCGCCGGATTGACCTTTGCGCTGCCGCAGCTTGGCGCGCTTACACCAGCGACCAGCACGCTTCAAACGGCGAGCGGCAGCACCGGCACGGTCACCACGACCCGCAACGAGGCCCAAACACAACCGACGCTCCAGCCCAACCAGACTGCCGCGTTCGACGCCGAAGATCAGACGCTGACGCAGCTTTTCCGCGATCGTAGCCCGGCGGTGGTGGCGATCCGCATTCAGGGCAACGCGCCCGACCAGTCGCAGTCGCCGTTCGATCTGCCGGAGCCGGACGAGTCGCCAGCGCCGGGCGAGTCGCCACTGCCCGAGCCGGAGTTCAACTTTGAGGCGCAGGGATCGGGCTTTCTGCTCGACGCCCAGGGCCACATCGTCACCAACAACCACGTGGTCGAGGGCGCAACCGTGATCGAGGTTTCGTTCACCAATGGTCTGGTCGTAGAGGCCTCAGAGGTCGTCACCGATCCCGACTCGGATCTGGCCGTGATCAAGGTCGATACGCTGCCCGAGGGCGTGCAGCCGCTGCCGCTGGGCGACTCCGGTCAGGTGCTGGTTGGCCAGCGCGCGATCGCGATCGGCAATCCGTTTGGCCTACAGACGACGCTGACGGTCGGCGTGGTGAGCGCCCGGGGCCGCACTGTGCAAAACCGGCAGGCTGTCGGCGGCGGCTCGTACAGCATCGCCGACGTGATCCAGACCGACGCCGCAATCAATCCCGGCAACTCGGGCGGCCCGCTCTTCAACAGCCGCGGCGAGGTGATCGGCGTCAACACGGCGATCCGCTCCGAAGGCGGCACCTTCGAGGGCGTCGGCTTTGCGGTACCGTCCAACACCGTCAAGAAAGTCTCGACGGCGCTGATCGCCAACGGCAAATACGAGCATCCGTATCTTGGCATCGGCTTTGATCCGAATCAGGTGACGGCGATCGTGGCCAAAGAGCTGGACCTGCCGATCACCAACGGCGTCTTTGTGCGCAGCGTGGTCGAGGGCGGCCCGGCGGATCAGGCCGGCATCCAGGCCAACGACGAAGATTCCGAGATCGTAAACGGCGACGCGTACCTGGTCAAGAGCGATATCATCGTGATGATCAACGACCGCAAGGTGATCACCAGCGAAGACATCATCGACTATCTGGCGACCGATACCGAGGTTGGTCAGACGGTGACGCTGACGATCCTGCGCGACGGCCAGGAGCAAAAGGTTGAGGTCAAGCTCGGGGCACGGCCACGCAACTAGCGCGATCAGCTTGAAACGAGACACGGAAGAGCCGCTGGCATGTGACCAGCGGCTTTTTTGTATCGACGGATCGTCTTGATCCTGCTGTGTTAAAGAGGAGAAGTTGTGCTATCTGACACGCTTCAATCGCAACTCGACGCGTTCCTTACTCGCATCGGCCCGATTGACTGGCTGGCACATGCGGGCGAGCCACATCCAACGCTCACCGTCGCCGCCGACTTAGCCAGCGCCTACGACAGCTACGGCGCTGGCTATCATCACGTGTGGAGCGCCCAAACCGTTGCCCTTGAGCAGATCGCGCAGCAGAGGCTTGGCGATCGGATCATTGATGAAACCTTTGATCTGATCTCGCAAACTATGCATCAATCCTTGTACGATCGGCTTGAGCGCTATTTTGATCGTCAGCTGCTCACGACCCCGCAGTTCGACGCGAGCGGTGCCAACGCCGGCGTCGTTCCCGAAGTTCTGGATCAGATCAAGCGCGATCTGGCATGGGCCGCGATCGAACACCTGATTGATCAGCCCGGTTTCTTCACCGATCTCCTGGTCTGGTATGCGGCAGGACGTTGGCCCTGCTCGTGGATCGGCGCGTATCCCGACGGCCAGATTGTGGTGCTGTAACCGGTAGCGCTGCTGTGACGGATAGCGCGATCTTTACTCGGAAGCCAGCCACGCCTCAGCTGCCGCCCGCGTTTCAAAGAGGCGAAAATACGGCCCGCGCTGCTCGTCCAGCAGCAGCTCACGGAAGCGCTGGCTGAGCTGAAGTGTAGGCGGCGCGACTAGGGCCAGACGGATGTTGTAATTGCGCAGCTTCTGCAAGATCTCGCCTGCCTCGCCTGAGCTGAGATCAAAGAAGTGCTCGGTCAAGTTTTCGGCGTAGAGCAGCGCCGCGCTGATGCGCTCGCCAAAGCACACCTCAATTACGCGCGTTACATCGCCGACGCGCCGCATCAGCGGCTCTCCTGGCGGCCCTTCAACAAAGCGCTGTGCCGGCCCCTCATGTACGATCAGCTCCATCGATATCCTCCGCTTGTTCATGGGTACACTACAAGGTAGTATAGATTGCTTGCGCGCCAACCGTATTGGTCGTCGGTCGCAACAGTCCGCCAACAAAGGATCAATCTTGATGCGAAGCTTTACCACTGGTCTCACCGTTGCCACCATCGCGGGTCTCGCTCTGGTGACACGCCGAACGACGCGGCTGCTGCGTGAGCGGGTGCTCGTGCCGGCACATAACCCGCGCGCCTTCCTTCAGCAGGGCCGCCAGCCTGCCACGCACACGGTGGTCGTGTGTGCCGGCGATAGCCTGACGCATGGGCTTATCAGCGCTAATTACGTCGAGCTGCTTCAGCAACAATTTGGGGGCGACGGCTACGAGTTCGTGAATGCGGGGATCAATAGTCAGCTGGCGTACAATCTGTTGCAGCGGATCGATGAGATTATTGCCTGCCAGCCCGACGTCGTCACGATCTTGATTGGCACGAATGACGTCAACGCGACGCTGAATCACGCTACCACCGAGCGCTATCGCAGGCAGCAGCAGTTACCGGAAACGCCAACCCTGGCCTGGTATCAGCATAATCTGGCAGCGATTATTGACCGGCTTCGAGCGCGCACAACCGCACAGATCGCCGTGCTGAGTCTGCCCATGCTCGGCGAAAACCTCACCAGCGAGATGAATGGACGAGTCCGCGCCTACAACGCTGTGGTGCAGACGGTTGCCGCGCAAAAACAGATCACCTATCTCCCGCTACATGAGGCCTTGACCGCTGCCTTGCCGCCGAACCACACAGCGCCACCCTACGAGGGCAAGCTTGGCGTGCCACTAAGGGCGGCCTTGAAGCGCTATGTGCTACGCAAAAAGTGGCATGAGATCTCAGCTGATCATGGTCTGGCGCTGTTAACTGATCATATTCATTTGAATAAGCAGGGCGCGCAGATCATCGCGTCGCTGATCGCTGGGTTGCTTGAGACCACGCCGTCCTCGCATGGGCGCAAAGCGAGTTGATCACGCGTTCGGCGGCGGCGCGCTCAGGGGAGCGGACTCCACTCTTTGATCTCCGCAATGTCGAGATCGAAATGCTGATCCATGGCCTGGCCGCCGAACGCTTTGCGATACACAAGCTTTGAAGCCTCGAACGCTGCGGGCACAACAAAGCCTTTGGTCACACGGACCACGGTTGCCTCGCGCCGCCGATCGAGGTCGATCAGCACCAGGGTTGTGATCGGCCCTTCCCCGTAGTCGGTTGTCAGCCACTCCTGCACGGCCAGCAGGTTCGACGCCGGCGACCACACATGCGCGTCGCCGAAGATGCGCTCGCCAAACGCGTAATCGTCGACCGACAGCGAAAAATAAAGCGGCCCAAAGCGTATCTCGCCGGCCACCAGAAAATGGGCCGTATGCTGCCCGTCGGGAGAGGGCGAGTGAATGTTGAGCGAGTCGTGCATAAAGATCCTCGTCTGCGATCAAGGCCAGCGCTACCTAACATGAGCGGCGGATCAGTAAGCCAAGCAGCGGATCGTCGTCGTAGTTGCGGCCAAACTCGACAAAGCCCAGCTGCTCGTACAACGTGCGCGCGGCGAGATTCTCGGGATTGTGCGCGATCACGATCCGCTCACAGTCGGGCTGCTGCCTGAGCAGATCAAGCGCCATCTCAGTCGCCTGCCGTCCATAGCCGCGCCGCTGAAACGGCTGATCGATCACGAGGTGGATGATCTCATACCAGCCGCGAATCGGCTGTGTGAGCGCCTCATCCTCGTAATACTGGCCATAGGCGATAAAACCAACCGGCGGCGCGACCTCGTCGACATAGATCAGCCGCGCCTCAATATCGGCTTTGCGGCGGCTTTGATCTTTCCAGTACCAGTTGTAATGAACCCAGTACTGCTCGCGATCGCCAGGGAAAATCGCATCCACGGCGGTCTCGTTCTCGGGCGTGATCGCTTCAAAGCGCATACTATTCTCTGGCTAAGCATTGGAAACCCTGCTTGGCGTGATGGTACACGAGATAACAGCGCCGGGCAAGTGCCGGCATGAACACTCAGCGCAACAGTTGCCCGCATAATCAAACCAGCTACAGAACATTATGTTCACTTCAAGCTCCGCGCAGCCGAGCGTGTTACAATTCGCTGAGACGAGCCACACCCAAGCAGCGAGCGGAGAAGATCATGGACGAGCAGAGCAAAGCCTACCCCGGACAGCGGATCGTCGTGCGCTACAATGCCAAGCGCTGTATTCATTTCGCGGCCTGTGTGCGCGGCTTGCCGGCGGTGTTCGATCCTCAGCGTCGCCCGTGGATTGTGCCCGATAACGCCGACGCCGATGCGCTGGCGGCGGTCGTCGGGCAGTGCCCGACCGGCGCGCTGCACTTCGAGCGCCTGGATCGCGGCTCTGTCGAGCAGCCACCGGAGCAGGCCAGCGTCCAGATCGCAGCCAACGGCCCGCTGTACCTCCATGGCGACATCACCTTGCAGCACGAAGACGGCACGCCGATCGGCAGCGATACGCGTGTGGCGCTCTGCCGCTGTGGCAAGTCGAGCAACAAACCGTTTTGCGACGGCACCCACAAAGCAGGCTTTTGCGACGCTGGTTTGATCGCCCCACAGCCGACCACGCCCGCCACCGAGGCCGGGCCGCTCACTGTGATCGTCGGCGATCACGGGCCGTACCGCGTCGCCGGACCGTTTGTGCTCCAAAGCGCTGACGAAAGTGAAACACGCATGTGTGGAAAAGCCGCGCTCTGCCGCTGTGGCGCGTCGCAGCAGAAGCCGTTTTGTGATGGCTCACATCAATCGATTGATCAGGAGATATTTGCATGAGCAGCGAAGCACTTAACGTCCGCCACAACCAGGAACAACATCGCTATGAGGTCGAGGTCGACGGCAAGCTGGCGATTCTCGAATACCGCGATGCAGGCGGCCAGCGCTATTACATGCACACCGAAGTTCCGGAAGCGCTGGAAGGCCGTGGCATTGCCAGCCAGATGGCGAAATTCGTGCTCGACGAGGCGCAGGCCGAGC
>JAFAYS010000594.1 GCA_019240175.1 Chloroflexota bacterium
GAGGCTGACCTTCTTGGGATCGTTGGTGGCGCGTGGCGTTTTTCGCCGCTCGCGGGCCGACTCATCGAGTTTACGCTGGCGGGTGGCCTGGATCTGATCGCGCAGATTGACCGCAACCTCACGCGGGTCGTCGGCCCACATGATCGCGCGCGACGCGTTGACGATCACGCCGCTGCCGTCGGATCGCAGCGCCTGATCCAGCGCCCGATCAAGATCGGCTCCCTGCGCGCCGACGCCCGGCAGCAAGATCCACTGGTCGGGCGAGATCTGCCGCACGCACGACAGCTCGTCGGGATAGGTCGCGCCCGCGACCAGGCCGACGTTGCCGCGCTCATTCCAGCCTGCGCACTGCTCGGCCACGCGCTCGAAGAGCGGATGCCCGTTGCCGTCGAGCATCTGGAAATCCTGCGCGCCGGAGTTGGAGGTCAGGCAGAGCACGAAGACGCCGCGATCGGCGTAGCGCACAAACGGCTCGACCGAGTCCCAGCCCATGTAGGGGTTGACGGTCACGGCGTCGGCCTTGAGCTTTTCAAACGCAGCGCTCGCATAGCCGATCGCGCTGGAGCCAATGTCGCTGCGCTTGGCGTCGAGGATCACCGGCACGCCGCACTCGTGGGCGTAGGCGATTGTATCGCAGAGGGTAGACCAGCCGTGGCCGCCGAGCGATTCGTAGAATGCGGCGTTGGGTTTGTAGGCACAGACGAGATCACAGGTGAGGTCGATAATGTGGCGATTGAAGGCGAGAACGGGGTCCGCGAAGTCGTGACACCACTCGGGGAGCCGACGAGGATCTGGATCGAGACCGACACACAGAAGCGAACCATTACGTACGCTGGCTTCTTGAAGCCGCTGGAAGAATTGCATACCGTCCTTCCTTCTACCTTGGTAGGTGGTGATAGCTCACCGTTGAGCTTCACCGTAAAACCTGCTAGCCGGAATTATACCGAACGCAGCCCGGTTTTGGGGTTGTGCGCCAAAGTTGAGCAGCAGAGCCGCATGGCTCCGTAGCCGACGCGATCGATTGGTTCAGGCTTTACCCAGCACGGCGGCCAGGATCGCCATACGAATATACATGCCGTTCTTGACCTGCCGAAAGTACGCGGCGCGCGGGTCGCTGTCCAGGCGTACGTCGATCTCGTTGACGCGCGGCAGCGGATGCATGACCACCGTTGTTGGCTTGGCCTGCTCCATCAGCTCCGTCGAGATGCGATAGTAATCTTTGACCGACTCGTACTGCGCCAGGTCGGTGAAGCGCTCTTTTTGGACCCGCGTCACGTAGAGCACATCCGCACTGCCGATCACATCTGCGACATTGTAGGTTTCGCGTACATTCTTGCCGGCATCTTTGACCTGATTCATATAATCCAGCGGCAGCCGTAAAATCTCAGGCGATACAAACGTGAAGCGCACGTCGTAGTTGAGCAGCAGCTGCGTCAGCGAGTGAACGGTGCGGCCATAGCGCAGATCGCCGACCATCGCTACGTGCAGGCCGTCGAGCGTGCCCAGCTCTTCTTTGATCGTGAACAGATCCAGCAGCGCCTGTGTCGGGTGCTCGCCGGTGCCGTCGCCGGCATTGATGATCGGGATCTGGGCAGCGGCAGCCGCGATCTTGGCCGAGCCGGTCTCGGGATGGCGCAGCACAATCACGTCTGAGTATTGTTCCAACGTGCGGATCGTGTCGTGCAGGGTTTCGCCTTTGGAGACCGATGAGAACTGCACGCCCTGCGTGATTGGGATTACCGAGCCGCCCAGCCGCTCCATCGCCGCAATAAACGAGGAGCTGGTGCGCGTCGAGGGCTCGAAGAAAAGGCAGGAAAGCACGCGCCCTTTGAGCAGCTCCGCGCCGCCCTGCTGCTCGACCATCGCCCGCATCTCCTCGGCGACGTCGAAGATATACTCAAGGCTTGCCATCGAAAACTGATTGACCGACAAAATATCCTGGCCGTGAAAGCCGTGCTCGTTCAAGACCTGCTGCGGCGCGTCGTCGAGCGTGAAAATTCGGGGGCGATTGAGCATGATAGTCCTCCTGCAACTGGAACAAAAGAACAAGCGAACAAGCGAACAAAAAGTTATACCAAAGCCGCTTTGTTCTTTTGTTCCTTGGTTCCTTTGTTTTTACTCGGCAGCAAACAACACCCGTCCCGATCCTGGCTCGGCCAGCACGCGCTCGCCGTCAAACACGGTGCGTCCGCGAAGCACAGTTTTGACCACGCGCCCGGCAACCTCAAGCTCGGCGAAGGGCGTCCAGCCGCATTTAGTTTGCAGGCCATGGTTGCTCAGCCGATAGCGCGGGCCGATCTCGACCTCGACCGTCGTATCAGGTTGAGGCGGCAGGTTGAAGATGCGCTCAGGATTGGTCCTGGTCAGCGCGATCAGCCGCTCTAGCGTGAGCCGCCCCTCGTCGACGGCGGTCAGCATCAGTGGCAACGTGGTTTCGAGGCCGGGCAGTCCGGGCGGCACGTTGTCGCTGTGCTTCTCGTCGATGGAGTGCGGCGCGTGGTCGGTCGCGATGCAGTCGACATAATCGAGGTGCTGCCACAGTGCCGCGCGATCGTCGGGACCAGCCAGCCGTGGGCGCACATCGCCGAATGGGCCAAGGCGCGGCAGATCGTCGCGGGTGAGCACCAGATGATGCGGCGTGACCTCGCAGGTCACACGCTGACCGCGCTCCTTGGCGGCGACGATCATCTCGATCTCCTGGCGCGTGGCGACATGCGCGATATGAATCGGCTTGGCGTGGCGCTGGGCGATCTCCAGCACGCGGTCCAACACATCGCCCTCGGCGTGCGCGACGATCATCTTGGTGGCGGGCCAGTTGGCGACATGCCGATCGAGCAGCTCCCAGTTGTCGACACGCAGCGGCCCGAAGGTGCTGTTGACATAGATTTTGAGCGCGCAGGCGTGCGGAGCGGCTGCGGCGATCTCGTCCGCGTTGTCGATGCTGGCCCCAACAAACACGCCGACATCGCAGCGAGCGTTGGTGCGGGCCAGGCCCTGCTTGGCCTCCAGTCGCTCGGCGGTAGTGGTGGGCGGCGTCGTGTTGGGCATGTCGAGCACGCAGGTCACGCCGCCGGCGAGGGCCGCTGCGGTCCCGCTGGCGTAGTCTTCTTTGTGCTCGCCGCCGGGCTGGCGGAGATGCACATGCACATCGATCAGGCCGGGGATGGTCAGCGTAGGCATGGAATACACTCCTTGAGGCAAAAAAAAAGCGCCAGCGGCGCGAGGCCACTGACGCTGGTCGCTTACAAAATAGTTTGAGGCAAAGATGCCGGTTGCTCCCAAAGTTTCGCATACCGGGATCCTAGGGTAGCACGTCGCGGCAAATTTGGCAAATCGGTGTCTGTCACTAAACCCATAGTTTGGCCGGATCGGCCACTTTATGCGCTAAGTTCTGTGCCAATACTTAAGGCCTGAGCTTGACGCAGTTCCTGTACCATGTGGGAGGTTAGCCCGTCCTGGCTGATCTGCACCCTATAAACTGGAACATTTATAGGGTGCAGATCAATATTCGGTTTGATGTCGTGCCTGGCGAGCTATGATCAATAATGATCACCAAGCCCATATCTGCGTCGGCATAAGCACGTAGTAGGACTTGAGTACTATTTGCACAAGCGATGTTCCTTTAGTACACTTAGATCGGTACTGTTGGTACACTTCTCCTACAGATACTTTAGATCTATGCTGATGCATTGCCGATTGACCTATCGTCCATAGATCTTTCCCTACCCCAATATAACCTATCAATCACCGTGTTCCAGGCCGCTCCCTGGCGCTTCATGCTGCTTAAGGAAATTCATATGCGTTCTCGATCTCATTCCGCCCTCACTCAGCTGCTCTTGCTTGGAATCTTGGCTACATCCGGTATACCGTCTGCGCTCCCCATACAGTCGGCTGTTCCGTTCGTGGCTCAGGCAAGTGCTGCGACTCCTGTGCTCAGTACACCGCTCCCACCTGCGACCTTTGTTCCTACGCCCATTCGAGAGCGCGGTGGTGTGACACGCGCGCAATCTCCAGCGGGTGGGACGACTCAATCGCTCGCTCCGTCTTCCCCGTCACAACGCGCATGGCCTCAGAAGCAATCCCGAAACGATCGGACGATGTCGCCAACGGCAGGTGAGATCCAAGTACAATCCACAACCGATATCACGAATGCATTCTTAACGGCCCAAGTGGACCAATATGGGTGGTTTGCACTCGGAACAACCGGTGGCGATCCAACCTCAGACGGTGACAATGATCAATCCTTGTTATACGGCTATACGGCTTCCTCGTTTGGGACCAGCGTTACCACGTTGCGGGTCAATAACAGCGACTATAAATTAGGCTGGAATATTCCGGGTGTGTCCTCAAGTGATGGTACAACGATCACGACGGTTTGGACCCACGATGGTGTGCGCGTGGAACAACGGGTGTTCTTTGCTACGGGAAGTGTTACCGGGCGCGCAGATATGACA
>JAFAYS010000680.1 GCA_019240175.1 Chloroflexota bacterium
TGCGTCGCAGCTGGATCAGTCTGGCCTGGGGTTTGCTCAGCACCGCGAGCTACTACAGCGCCTACGCCTACATCGTGTGGCGCACGCTGACCGGCAGCATTACGCTGGGCGATATGACGCTGTATCTGACGCTGTGTCGCCAGAGCCAGGGCACGTTTCAAAGCACGCTCAGCAGTATCAGCAGCTTATACGAGAGCGGCCTGTTTTTGAATAATCTCTTCGATTTTCTGACGCTCGACTCGCGCATGGTGGCGCTTCCCAACGGTCGCAAGGTGCCGCATCCGATCCGGCAGGGCATCGAGTTTCGCAACGTTTCGTTTCGCTATCCGGGCCGCGACGAGTGGGCGCTGCGCAACGTGAGTCTGCATATCGCGCCGGGCGAGAAGCTGGCCCTGGTCGGCAATAACGGCGCGGGCAAGACCACGCTGATCAAGCTGATGACGCGGCTCTACGATCCGACCGAGGGCGAGATTCTGCTCGACGGCGTGGATCTGCGCGACTACGATCTCGACGATCTGCGGCTGTGCATCGGGGTGATCTTTCAGGATTTTGTGCGTTACCAGGCGACGGTCCGCGAAAACATCGGCTACGGCCAGATCGCGGCGCTCGACGATCAGGAGCGGCTGCTGGGCGCGGCGGAGCGTGGCGGCGCGGATGAGGTGGTGGCGACGCTGCCCGACGGCTACGAGACGATGCTGGGCCGCTGGTTCAAGAGCGGCCATGAGCTGTCGGGCGGCCAGTGGCAGAAGATCGCACTGGGCCGGGCGTTTATGCGTGATGGTGCGGTGCTGGTGCTGGACGAGCCCACGGCAGCGCTGGACGCCGAGCGCGAGTACGCGATCTTTCAGCGTTTTCGCGATCTGACCAATGGCAAGATCGCGCTGTTGATCAGCCATCGCTTCAGTACGGTGCGTATGGCGGATCGGATTGCGGTGCTGGAAAACGGCCATCTGACTGAGCTGGGCACGCACGGCGAGCTGCTGGCGCAGGATGGGACGTACGCGCGGCTGTTCAATTTGCAGGCCGAGGGCTATAGGTAAGCGGGAACAAAGGAACAAAGGAACAAGGGAACAAAGAATAACAAGAATTTTGTTTTGTTATTTTCTTGCTCTTCTGGCTCCGCCGGTTGCCTAGGCAATCGGCTTTTTTGCGCCCGCTGGCTGCTGTTGCCAAACTGCGTGATTCTGCCGATGTCGCGGCGCTGCTTGCGTGATACATTCACTTGAAATAGACTATTTTTAAACTATTATAGTTTGGGGTGAGTCGGCCCTCACCCCCAGTCTCGTTTCACTCGACTTTCCCCCTCTCCCGCTGCGGCAGGCGAGGGGAACGATCGGTACTTTGTTCTCGGTTCTTGGTTCTTGGTTCTCGGTTCTTGCCTTTGTTCCTTTGTTCGCTTGTTCTTTTGTTCATCGGAAGGAGAAGCCCCATGCCCCATCGCTTGACGCGCCTGGTGAGCGCAATCCTGTGTACTGTGGTGCTGCTGAGTCTGGCGTTTTTGAACGTCACGCCGACGCAGGCGCTGGCACCGGCCTGGCAGCCCAACACCGCCTACGCGGTCAATCAGCTGGCATCGTATAACGGCGTGGATTACAAATGCATCCAGGCGCATACCTCGCTGACGGGCTGGGAGCCGCCCAACGTGCCCGCCCTCTGGCAGCGGGTGACAGGTACACAGCCCACCGCCACGCCGATTCGCACAGCGACACCCACACCGATTCGTACCGCCACGCCCACGCCGATTCGCACGGCCACGCCTACGCCGATTCGGACGCCAACCGCCACACCTCCTGGACCGACGCCGACCACGCCAGCCAGTGGCAGTCTGCCCAAGCGTGTGATCGTCGGCTACTGGCACAACTTCGACAATGGCTCGGGCTTCATTCCGCTGCGCAACGTCTCGTCGGCGTTCGATATCGTCAACGTTTCGTTTGCCGAGCCGACCGGCAGCGCGCCCGGCGTAATCGGCTTCACGCCCTACAACTACACGGCGGATGCCTTCAAGGCCGATGTGTCGTATCTCAAGAGCCGCGGCAAGAAAGTCTTGATCTCGATCGGCGGTGCGAACGGCACGGTGCAGCTGACCACCACCGCCGCCCGCGATAACTTTGTCAACTCGATGACCTCGATCATCCAGACCTATGGCTTCGACGGCATGGACATCGATTTCGAGGGCCACTCGCTTTATCTCAACCAGGGCGACAGCGATCTGCGCAATCCGACGACGCCAGTGATCGTCAATACGATCGCGGCGATTCGCAGCGTGCGCAATCGCATCGGCTCCAACTTTGTGCTGACGATGGCCCCCGAAACCTTTTTTGTGCAGGTCGGCTACACCTTCTACGGCGGCAACTGCGTCTCCTGCGACAACCGCGCGGGCGCGTATCTGCCGGTGATTCATGCCCTGCGCGACATTCTGACGCTGCTGCATGTCCAGCACTACAACTCGGGGCCGATCCGCGCTCTGGATGGCACC
>JAFAYS010000698.1 GCA_019240175.1 Chloroflexota bacterium
AACCTGCACATCATGCTGCGCTTCGAGATGGAGACCGCCGTGATGGAAGGCAAGCTCAAGGTCGCGGATCTGGCCGAAGAGTGGCAGAGCCAGATGGAGTCGATGCTCGGCATTACCGCGCCCGACGACGCCCAGGGCGTGCTGCAAGATATGCATTGGAGCAGCGGCCTGATCGGCTATTTCCCGACCTACACGCTGGGCAACGTGCTGTCGGTGCAGCTGTGGGAGCGCGCGCTGGCCGATCATCCGTCGATCATCGACGACATGGGCCGCAACGACTACACCAAGCTGCTGGGCTGGATGCGCGAGCATATCCATCGTCACGGGCGTAAGTTCCGCCCCAACACGCTAATCCACAAGGCCACCGGCGGCTCGCTCGACGCCAAGCCGTATCTGAAGTATCTGCACACGAAATTCGGCGAGATCTACGGGGTTTCCGTATAGAAGAACAAAGAACAAGCAAACGAAGAACAAAAAACGGAGTCAGAACTCTACTTGGCCCGCCGTAGTGCTACTCTTCCGTCAACCAAAATAAGGTTCTGGCAATAATCAGAAACCGAGAACAAAGAACATCAGCTTCAAGCTTTTTGTTCTTTGTTCTCGGTTCTTTGTTCTTTCGAATGCGCTTGCAGCCAGGCCATCACCTCGGGCGTGTCCACGCGTCCGGCGGCGATCCTCGTCGTAAACGGCGCGGCCTCCTGCATGGCCAGATCGAGATCCCAGCCGTTGCGCCGCAAAAACTCCTTGACCGCAATAAAAGCAATGCGCTTGTTGCCGTCGTAGAAAGGATGATTTTTGATCAGCTTGGTCAGCAGAATCGCGGCTTTATCCCACAGCGTCGGCTGAAGCTCCACGCCAAACATCGACTGGCGCGGCGCGGCGAGCGCTGATTGCAGGCTTGATAGATTCAGCTCCTCAAAGGATTCGTGAACCTGCGCGGCCAGCCTGGTGCGAATCTGCAAAACATCGAACTGCGAAAGATAGTCAATCGGCATAAGGCTCTAGCTGAGCGATAATCCACTGCTCGACCTGCTCCTGGGTCGTGTCGATCGCCGCTCCCATGGTGAACTCGAAGAGCTCTTCTTCGTCGGCACGCAGCCGCATCCCGTGGCGCTGAAGATACAGGATCAGTGCCACCAGCGCCACGCGCTTATTGCCATCCGAAAAGCCATGCGTGCGCATCAGGCGATAGAAGAGCGCCGCCGCTTTAGACGTCAGATCGGTGTACAGATCCTCGCCAAACATCGACACGTCAGGCGCGGCCACGGCGGCTTCCAGCTTGCCGAAGCCGGCCTCGGTCACGCCGCGCATGCCGCCAAAGGTTTCGATCAGCAGCTCGTGGATCAGCAAGATCTCGGTCAGCGTCGGCGACTGAAAGGCTGACGTATCGCTCATGTCAGCCTGCGAAGCGTATCGGCGTGCTGCGCCAGCACCTTGCGAATCTGCGACACCAGCGCCGGATCGACGTCGGGCAGCGACTGCAGAACCAGCGTGCCGTCCGGCAAACGTTCAAGCGATACCAGCAGCGCTCCCGACTCGTGGGTTTGGAGCCACGCGTCGAGCGACGGCGGGACGGCATCGGTGGGCAGGCTTAGGATTTCAGGTAAAGATGTTTCCATAGGTTCGGCACTATAACAAACTTCAGTGCGGCGTTCAATCGAGAAATCGGCGCAACAGCGCGGCTAGCTCGTCGTCGGCGGCGTCGGGCACCAGCGGCAGCGCGCCAACATGATCGGCGGTGGTGAGCGGCACAGCGCCGGGAAAAAGCAGAAACGCGCCGAGCGTGGTTCGGGCACCCGCCACACCGATCGCGCCGCGATACGCGTAGGCATCGTCGAGCGCATCTTGCGGCACCGAGCCATCCGGCGCTACACGATACTTGGCGTCGAAGATCAGCGCATGGGCTGGATCGTTCGTCCGCGTCGTCTCGATCACAATGTCGGGAATGCGCACAAACGGATCGAGCGCGCCGAGCCGCGTGCTGGCTGTCGGCTGTGGCTGGTAGCGACGCTGGTAAAAGGCCGACAGTCGACTGTCGTCGTGACGGAGGATCAGCAGTGGCGTGTTCTGGCGCAAACGCAGCGTCCAGCGACTGCTGCGCGCCGGATCGTTGCCTGAGTCGTCGCGCGTTACCAGCGCTTGCTCCACGATCTCGCCCAGCGGCAGCAGCGCTTTGATCGTTTGCAGCGCGCACCACTGCTCGTACAGCAGCGGCAATTCCTGGATCGGCAGCCACAGCGTCGGGCTATCCAGCGCGATAAACGGCACGGCGCGCAGCTGGCGATACAGCTCATACAACCGGCGATAGCGCGGCTCACGGCGCATCAAATGCGTCGGGCCAGACAGCGTGTGCAGCGGCCCGACCGCTTCGAGCAGCGGCTGGGCCAGCGCCTGACGCAGCGCCCGCAGCGCCGTTGCACAGCGCTTGTTCCAGGCTTCAAACATCGCCAGCGCGCTGCTTTCTTCCAGCACCTGCGCGTTGCGCTGACGACGCTGAATCTCGCGGCGGATCATCTCGCGGACAAAGCCCAGCCGCCAGGCCAGCACGTGCAGCACATGCTTGAGCAGCCGGTGCTCGATCACGTCCTGCGATGCGGCTGAGCGCGTGGTGCGCACCAGACGTGGCAAGGGACCACCCTGGGTGCGCTCCGGTGATCGCAGCGCGGTCTGTAGCGACGGCACCACATCGTCGGGCAGATCGTCGAGCGGGCCGCGCATCGCCTCAGCCAGCGCCGCGCCATCCAGCCGATCGATCTCGGGCAGCGTGGCAACCCTGGGTTGCGATCGGAGCGTCTGGTGAGGCCGCGCCGCGATCTGCTTGACCAGCGCCAGCGCCTCGCTCACATGCCGCTCGACCAGCGTGTAGTATTCCTCGACCAGCGATCGCTGGCCCAGCGACGGCGGCTGAAGCGACGCGCCCTCACGTCCACCGCTCAGCGCATACACGATCGCGTAGGCATCGCGCTGCACGGCCAGAATCAGCGACTCGTAGCGCTCGACGTCGAGCTTACGCGGCACGATCCGCAGCTCAAACGATTCCGTGGCAATCGTCTGATTCCCAAACAGGAGCTCAAGCGCCGCCGTGAAGCGCCCGACCGCGTGCTGTGAATTCCAGCGCCAGCGCCAGGTCGGATCGCCCAGCGTCGTCACCGGCGAGCCAAGATCGGCGTCGCCAATCCGCAGCCGCGCACCGACCACGCCGGGCTGCGGCGCACACCCGATCTCGATCGGCTGCCACTCGTAGAAATCGCCGGCCAGCGCCAAATCAGCCAGCGCCTGACCATTGACCGTGATCGCGTCACGCATACTCATGGTTGTATTGTACCCTGCCCCACAGGCAAACAAAGGAACAAGGGAACAAACGACGGGGAACTTCCTTGTTCCTTGGTTCCTTTGTTCTTTCGCAATGCACAATCCACGTACAATACAAGCAGCAATGATTAACGACTATCCACGGAGAATTTTTGCGATGCAGCTACGCATCAACGACCAACTGATTGATATTGCCGACGCGCCGGATCGTCCGCTGCTGGGCGTGCTGCGCGACGAGCTAGGCATGACCGGCACACGCTTTGGCTGTGGCGCGGGCCAGTGCGGCGCGTGTACGATCCACCTCGACGGCGAGGCCGTGCGCTCGTGCCAGACACAGATCAGCACGATCGGCGGGCGCGCGATCACCACCATCGAAGGGCTGGCCGCCGACCAGCAATTGCATCCGGTGCAGCAGGCCTTCATCGACGAGCAGGTGCCGCAGTGCGGCTACTGCATGAGCGGCCAGATCATGAGCGCCGCCGCGTTGCTGGCGTCCACGCCCAGCCCCAGCGACGAGCAGATCGTCGAGGCGATGCGCGGCAATCTGTGTCGCTGCGGCACCTACGTGCGCATCAAACGCGCGATTCACCGCGCCGCGAATGGGAAGGCAGGCACATGATGCGCTTTCGTCGTCGCAAATCACAGCCCCAGGAGCTCACACCCGAGCAGCAAGCCATGCAAAAGCGCGTTTCGCGGCGGCGCTTTTTGATCGCGACCGGCGCGACCGGCGTCGGGCTGCTGGTGGTCTGCACCGGCGGCCAGATCGCGCTCGAACGTTTTCGCGGCAACATCGACGAGATGCTGCCTGAGCTGACCAGCGATCCCAACGCCTGGCTGCGAATCGAGCCTGACAATCGCATCCGGCTGCTGATCAACAAAATGGAGATGGGCCAGGGCATCGCCACCGCCGCCGCGCAGATCGTGGCCGAAGAGCTCAACGTCACGGTCGATCAGATCGATCTCGTGCCGGGCACGACCAACGATATTCCACCCGACGACTTCGGCACCGCCGGCAGCCAGAGCGTGATGAGCCTCTACCCAGCGCTGCGCCAGGCCGGCGCGACGGCGCGGGAGACGCTGCTTGAGCTAGCGGCCAAGCGCAGCAACCAGCCGATCGAGCGTTTGGTTGCCGCCAATGGCCGCGTGACCAGCACCGCCGACGCCGCGTTTAATTTGAGCTACGGCGATCTCGTGCAGGGCCAGCGCATCGAGCGCGAGGCCAAAGCCGCCGTGCCGCTCAAAGCGCCGCGCGACTACAACGTGATCGGGCAGAGCGTGCCGCGGCTGGATATTCCCGACAAAGTGACCGGCGCGGCGATCTATGGCTACGATGCCCAGCCCGAGGGCATGTGCCACGGACGCGTCGTACGGCCACCGGTGATCGGCGCGACGCTGGAGTCGGTCGATCTGACGGCTGCGCGCCAGGAGCCCGGCGTGATCGTGGTGGTTCACGAGGACGATTTTATCGGCGTGGTCGCGGAGACCGCAATGCAGGCTGCGGTCGCCTTCAGCAAGATCCAGCCGCAGTGGAAGCAGCCCGAGCGTCTGCTGCAACAGGCCGATGTCGAGGCGCTGCTGGTGCCGGATCGCGACCCGACCGTGCTGCGCGACGTGGGCGATGCACCAGGGGTGCTTGGCAGCGCGACCAAAACGATCAGCGCCGAGTATCGCACGGGCT
>JAFAYS010000794.1 GCA_019240175.1 Chloroflexota bacterium
GCCAGATCGATGCGTAGTTTGGATCGAGCAGATCGGCCATGCTTGCGCCCGCAAAGCGCGCATAGTCGATCGCGAGATCCAGCGCGGCGTCATCGCCACAGGCCGGGCAGCTATACAGCACCTGATCCGGCTGATAAAAAGTGGCACAGCGCGAGCAGCGCCAAAGATAGACCATAGCGATCCTTCCGTGCTAGCCAGGCAGCGACAGATCGACACCCGGCGCGTTCGGCTTCCTGCTGCTCGCTAGCGCGCAGCTTTGCGCTTGATCGAGCGCAGCTTGTTTAGGCCCGCATCCTGCGCCGCCTGCGCCTGCGCCTGCCGATAGCGCTGATCCGCCTCGGCGACGATCGCCACCAGCTGCTCTAGCTTAAGCTCCGGCTGCGCGACCACCGCGCCCAGCAGCGTTTCGTACAGTTCCAGCAGATGCGCGATCGTGGCAGCATCGAAGAGATCGGTGCTGTACTCAGCCGACAGCAACAGCTCATCGCGCGCCTGCATAATCCGCAGATTCAGATCCAGCTGCGATGTGCCGCGATCGACCTCCATCGACGTCATCGTCAGGCCGGGCAGCTCGTACTGCTGCTCGGGCACATTCTGCAAAACCAGCTTGACCTGGAAGAGCGGCGCATATTTCAGGCTGCGCTCAGGGTTCAACAGCTCGACCAGCTTATCAAAGGGCAGATCCTGATACGCGTAGGCTTCCAGCGCCACATCCCGCACGCGCCGCAGCAGCTCCTGAAACGACGGATTGTTGTCCAGGCTGGTCCGCAGCACCAGCTGGTTCACGAAGAAGCCGATCAGGCCCTCGGTCTCCGCGCGGTTACGATTGGCGACATCCGAGCCGACGATCACATCGCGCTGGCCGGTGTAGAAGTGGAGCAGCACATTGAAGGCGGCCAGCAGCGTCATGAACAGCGTACAGCCGGTCCGCTGGCTCAAGCTATGCAGCTGCTGCGTCAGCTCCGGCGACAGCGTCCGCGACTCAAGCGCGCCGTGAAAGGTTTGCAGCTCGGAGCGCGTTCGATCCGTCGGTAGCTCAAGCACCGGCAGCGGCCCGGCTAACCGCTGCTGCCAGACGGCGGCGTAGGATTCCAGGAGCTGGCCCTGCAGACATTGGCGCTGCCAGGACGCGAAGTCGGCATACTGGATCGGCAGTGCTGGCAACGAGCGAGGTTCTCCGTTGATCGCCGCCGTGTACAGCGCGGCCAGCTCACGCATCAGCACGCGGAACGACCAGGCATCGGTGATAATGTGATGCATCGTCAGCACCACCAGATGCTCGTCGGGCTGCAAGCGCAGCAGCGTGATACGCATGAGCGGTGCCTGGCTCAGATCGAAGGGCCGCCGCGCATCCTCGGTCGCGAGCTGTAGCGCGTGCGCTTCCCGCTCCGCAGCCGGCGTCGCGCTCAGATCGATCAGCGGCACGTCCAGCGTCAGCTGCGCATGAATCGTCTGCACTGGACGGCGGTCGCTGAGGCTAAAACTGGTCCGCAGCGCCTCATGACGCTCGACCATCGTGTTAAAGCTTTGTCTGAGCGCCGCTATATCGAGCGCGCCAGTGAGCCGCACCGCCAGCGTAATGTTATAGAACGCGCTGTTGGGCGTAAGCTGGTTCAAAAACCACAGCCGCTGCTGCGCGAACGACAAGGGCAGCTCCATGCCTGGCCTGCGCGCGATCGGCACCAGCGGCGGTAGCGCCCGCTCCGCGCCACTGGCAAGCGCCTGCTCAATCTGCTGCGCCAGCTCGGCCACGGTGGGAGTCTCAAAGATGCTCCGCAGCGGCAGCTCGATCCCAAAGGTTTTGCGCAAGCGCGAGACAAGCTGCGTAGCCAGCAGCGAGTGGCCGCCGCGCGCGAAGAAGTTGTCGTGAATGCCCAGCTGAGTCAGGCCCAGCACCTCTTTCCAGCTCGCCGCCACCAGCTCCTGAATCGGCGTTTGCGGCGCGACGAACACCGCGTCGCCGGTGTCTTGATCGAGCTCGGGTGCGGGCAAAGCCTTGCGATCAAGCTTGCCGTTGGGCGTCAGCGGCAGCGCCTCGAGCGTGACAAACGCC
>JAFAYS010000955.1 GCA_019240175.1 Chloroflexota bacterium
GACACTTGTGTTCAACAGCTTCCAGTCTTTGCTGGTCCCGTTCCTGGTGATCTTCGGGCTGGTCGGCCTGCGGCGCGGCTTCTGGCGCGAAGTCGGCATTACGGGCGGCATGGCGCTGGTGCTCCTGGGAACCGTGATCTTTCCGACGGCGCTGATTAACTTTATCAACCGTGTGATCGTCAATGTGCCGCGCGTGTTTGGCCTGCTGCTGAACGTCGACGCGGAGGCGCTGCCCAATGATTTCCTGTTTGGCGATCCGAGCAGCGGGCGCTACCTGCTGGCGCGCTTCGCGCTGTTTGTGCTGCTGGCGGTGCTGGTGTATACCTCGCGCTACTCCTGGGCCTACGAGGGTGGCAAGCCACGCTTTACGCGTGGGGGAGGCCAGGCGCTGCTCGGCGGGGTCTTTGGCGCGATCACCGGGCTGCTCTGGTTTGTAGCGCTCAACTCGTTTTTGAATGAGCTGCGCACGCTGCGCAACGATCCGGTGATTCCGCCCGAGGGAACGACGATCACGATTCCGACGATCGCTGATCTTTCGCCGGTCGTGGCCTTTGTGCCGACACTCGTTGCGATTCTGCTGATCATTCTGCTGGTGCTGGCGTTTTTGCGGCTGCCCAATATTTGGAGAAGCTAAATGCCGCACTATCATGTCATCGGCAGCGCGGGCGCGGGTATGAGCGCAATTGCTCATATTCTGCTGGATCAAGGTCATCAGGTCAGCGGCTGTGATCAGCAGGCCAACGCGCTGACACGTGAGCTGGCCGAGCGCGGCGCGACGATGTACATTGGTCATGCGGCGGAACATCTGGCGGGCGTGGATGCGGTCGCGACTAGCTCCGCACTGCGCGCCGAACATCCCGAGCTGCTCGCGGCACGGGAGCTTGGCATTCCGGTGCTGAAGCGCGCCGAGCTGTGGCGCGAGTGGTCGCTGCACACGCCTACGCTGGCGATTGCGGGCACGCATGGCAAGACCACGACGACGGCGATGTGCGCAGTGATTCTCAGCCAGCTTGGTCTCGATCCGGCCTATATTGTGCCGGCGGGCGGTCCCGTTCCCGGCCTGGATCGGTTTGCGCGCTGGGGCAGCGGCCCGTTTGTGATCGAGGCCGACGAGTACGACCGCTTGCTGCTGGGCCTGCTGCCCCAGGTGGCGATCATGACCAGCGTGGATTGGGATCATGTCGATATCTACCCGACGCGCGGCGATGTCGAGCAGACCTTTGCTCAATTTGCGCGTCAGGTGCGCGGCGCGGTGATCGCCTGTGCCGACGATCCCGGCGTGGAGCGTGTGCGCACGCTGGCTCCCACGCTTGAGGCCGACTGGCAGCTCTACGGTTTTGCATCAGACGCTACGTGGCGCGCCGGCGACGTGCGGATCGAGGACGGCTGGACGCGCTTCTCGCTGCGCACGCCCGACGGTCAAGCGCTCGACGGACGGCTGCGCGTGCCGGGTAGTCATAATGTGCAGAACGCAACCGGTGCAATCGCGGCGGTGGCGCAGTTTGGTATCACGCCCGCAGCGGCGTTGCAGGCGCTTGAAGAGTTTCGTGGCGCGGCGCGGCGCTTTGAGTGGAAGGGCGAGGCCGGCGGCGTGACGGTGATCGACGACTACGCGCATAATCCGGCCAAGGTGCGCGCTGTGCTGCACGCGGCGCGGATGCGCTATCCCGATCGACGCTTAGTCGTGTATTTTCAGCCGCACACGTTTAGCCGCACCGCCGCGCTGATCGACGATTTCAGCGCGTCCTTTGGCGACGCGGATCTGCTGCTGATCGGCGATATCTACCCGTCACGTGAGCGCGCCGCCGATTTTCCCGGCATCGACGCGGTTTTTCTTGCGCAGCATGTGCAACGTCCAGCCGCCAGGCCATCCGGCGATCTGCGGCAATCGGCCAATGAGCTGGCGTCACTGCTCCGCGAAGGCGATGTACTGCTGACGCTCGGCGCGGGCGACGGCTATCAAGTTGGCGAGTGGATGCTCGAAGAGCGAAGAACCTAGAACCTAGAGCCGAAAGAACAAGGGAACAAAAAAACAAAAGAACAAAAAGAGATGATCAAAGCCCTTTGTTCCCTTGTTCGCTTGTTCCTTTGTTCGCATGAAGGGCCGGGTGAGGGCCTCATCTCCAGCCTAATCAGGAATAGATATTTTGAATCGTGAGCTGCACAACTTAACGCTTCTCGAAAACGAGCCGCTGGCGCGCTATACGTCGTGGCGGATCGGTGGGCCGGCGCGCTACTTTGCCACGGCTACCAGCGCCGACGATCTGCGTGATCTGCTGCAGTGGGCCGCCGGCGAGTCGCTGCCGGTCTTTATTCTGGGCGGCGGCACGAATATCCTGGTCGCGGACGGCGGCTATCCCGGCCTGGTGATTCGCAACCGCGCGACGCAGCATCGTATCGAGGAGCATGGCGCTGACATTCGGCTGTGGATCGAGTCAGGCGCGCCCACAGCCGGTACCGCGCGGCGACTTTCGGCGCAGGGCTACGGTGGCCTGGTCTGGGCCGAGGGCTTGCCCGGCACGATCGGCGGGGCGGTCTTTGGCAACGCGGGCTGCTACGGCGACGACATGGCTCACGATCTGATCCGAGCCTGGGTGCTGCGCGACGGCAATGTCGAGGAGTGGTCGGCGGCGCAGTTCGAGTACGGCTACCGCACCAGCGCGCTAAAGCGGTTGATCGGACAAGATCAAGCAATCCCAGACGTGATTCTCGCCGCTGAGATTCGCCTGCATCGCGATGATCCGGCGCGCCTGGCGGCGGAGATGGCGGCGATCGCCGAGTCGCGCAAAAGCAAAACGCCCTCGGGCTCGTCCTGCGGCTCGGTCTTCAAAAATCCTGAGGGCACAACCTCGGGCAAGCTGCTGGATCAGGCCGGTCTCAAGGGCACTCAGGTCGGCAATGCGATCGTCTCGGAGAAGCACGCCAACTATATCGTCAATCTCGGCGGCGCGACGGCCAGCGATGTGTTGCGCCTGACCGATGTGATGCGTGAGCGTGTGCTGGCCACGTTTGGCGTCGAGCTAGAGCTAGAAGTTCAGGTGGTGGGAGAGCAGGTATGACGAATAAACCGCGCGTCGGCGTGATCTTTGGCGGGCGCAACAGCGAGCATGAGGTTTCGCTTAAGTCTGCGCGCTCGGTCATGGAGGCGCTGGACCAGGATACATACGAGATTGTGCCGATCGGGATCGACAAGCAGGGCCGCTGGCTGGTGGGCGGCGATCCGCTGCTGGCGCTTGAACAGGCCGCCGATCCTAAGCTGCTGAACCGCGATCCGCAGCCTGGCGTGGTGCACTCGGCGCTGCCGCTGCATACGTCGAGCGGTCGGCTGCCCGACGAGACAGCTCATGCCGATGCAACCTACAGCGCGCAGGCTTCTGAGTCTGATGCGCCGCTAGCCAAGAGTCAGGCACAGGCCGAGACAACGCCGCTTCAGCAGCTCGACGTAATCGTGCCGGTGCTGCACGGCATGTACGGCGAAGACGGCGCGCTGCAAGGTCTGCTTGAGATCGCGGATGTGCCCTACGTCGGCTGCGGTGTGCTGGCGGCTTCGGTGGGCATGGACAAGGGCGTGATGAAGGCAGCCTTTGCGGCGGCTGGTCTACCGCAGGTGCCGTATCTGCTGGTGCGTCGTCGCGACTGGGAGCATCAGCGCGAGGCGGTGCTGGATCAGATCGAGGAGTCGCTGCGCTATCCGGTTTTTACCAAGCCGGCCAACGCCGGATCGAGCGTGGGCGTGAGCAAGTGCCGCAGCCGCGATGAGCTGGCGGCTGGCCTCGACGTCGCGGCGGAGCACGATC
>JAFAYS010000979.1 GCA_019240175.1 Chloroflexota bacterium
CCCCGTCGACGCTGGCCATGTTGCCGCCCGCCGCACTTCCCGCGCTGCACACGATCACAGTTGCGGGTGAGGTTTGCCCGCCGGAGCTGGTGGAGCGCTGGGCTCCAGGCCGTCGCTTCTTTAACCTGTACGGGCCGACCGAGGCGACGATCTGGACGAGCTACGCGCTGTGTGCTGTCGGACAACCGCCGCATATCGGGCGACCGATCGCCAATACCGAGGCGTATATTCTTGACCGGCATGGACAGCCGGTGCCGATCGGCGTGGCGGGCGAGTTGTATCTCGGCGGTATCGGATTAGCGCGTGGCTATGGCAATCGCCCCGATCTAACAGCAGCCAGGTTTGTTCCGAATCCCTTTAGCTCCGTTGCCGGCAGCCGTCTCTACCGCACCGGCGACCTGGCGTGCTACCGAGCGGACGGCAACATCGAGTTTCTGGGCCGCATCGATCACCAGGTCAAGCTGCGTGGCTTGCGCATTGAGCTCGGCGAGATCGAGGCGGCGCTGCGACAACATCCGGCGCTGGCCGAGGCCGTGGTGCTGGTGCGCGAGGACACGCCCGGCGATCAGAGTCTGGTGGCGTACGTAACGGAGAACCTAGAACCTAGAACCAAGAACTTAGGAGATGCTTCGGACGGTTCTAGGTTCTTAGTCGCCCAGGGGGCACCCGGTTCTTCCGAACTGCGTGCTTTCCTCGCCAAGTCCCTGCCCGCGTATATGGTGCCCAACAGCTTTGTCCGGCTCGACGAGATGCCGCTGACGCCGTCCGGCAAGATCGATCGGAGCGCGCTGCTCAGCATACAATCTTCGTCGCTGCAGCTACAGTCCTACACAGCGCCGCAGACGCCGGTTGAAGAAGTCCTGGTGAGCATTTGGACTGAGGTGCTCAAGCTCCCTCCTCGCGCGGACCTGCCAGGCCTGGGCGTCCACGATCATTTCTTTACCCTGGGTGGACATTCATTGCTGGCGATGCAGGTGATTTTTCGCGCACATGAGGTATTTCAGGTGGACTTAACGTTACAGCATCTTTTTGAAGCGCCCACCATCCATCAGTTCGCCGAGGTCATCGAGAAGGCCAAGCGAAGCACCGTGCCGCTTCGTACGCCCGCTATCGCACGGCTCGACCGCAGCCGCCATGTCAAGCGAACGTGATCTGATCGAGACGCCTTTCCGTCGGCGGATCATCCTCGATCGCGAGCTTTTGCCAGATAACCCAATCTTTCGACGTGCTGGATGAGAACCTCATCATTCCTCATCCGCCGGCACGCTACCACCGTCCTCGTGTGAGTTATTCTCCCTGACCGGAATCACTCCTCGCTGGTCGTACCACACCTTCGCGATCATCGCTGTGTCCTGAACGTTACATAACGTCTGGGTGTGCTTGATCGTTGCCAAAAAATCATCATCTCATCGGCGGCGCACAACCGTTTATTTTCGGTACCAATTTTTTGATTGTACTGATTATTCCTTGTTTTCTTCAAATCTTATCGATTGTCACACTTTCTACGTTTGTAGAAGGCGAATATTGTCAATCGTCGTGTTGCCAATAAAACTTCATTGATCTTCGTCCTCGCCCGATTCGGGTCGGCACACATGGGAGATTAGTAATGAGTCAGGAAGTATTTGTCTTTCCTGTGTCTTTCGCTCAGCAACGGCTATGGTTTCTGGAGCAGCTTACTCCAGGCAATCCTGTCTATAACATTGCTCGGGCGATTCGCCTCAAGGGAATTTTGCAGCCGACGGCATTACTTCAAGCGCTTCAAGTGATTGCTGATCGCCACGAGATCTTGCGCACTACGTTCGAGATCGTGGATGGCGAGCCGATGCAAATGGTTGCCGCAGCGACGATGGTCACGCTGCCACACATCGATCTCACACAGTATGCGCCTGAGCAGCGCGAGGCCGAGGCACGGCGTATCGCCGCAGAGGAAGCGCGCCGGCCCTTCGATCTTGTCGCCGGACCACTGCTGCACGCGACGTTATTGCAGCTAGGCAGCGACGATCACTGGCTGATTCTGACGGTCCATCACATGATTTTTGATGGCTGGTCATACGGGATTTTCTGCCAGGAGCTGGCCGCGCTCTACCGGCACTTTAGCGGCGAGGCAGGCGAGCTGCCGGAACTGCCGATTCAGTATGCCGACTACGCGGTCTGGCAGCGCGATTGGTTTCAGGGTGAGATCCTTGAGCGGCAGCTGGACTACTGGCAGCGTGAGCTGGCGGACGCGCCGACAGTGCTGGCGCTGCCAACCGATTATCCACGCCCATCGCGGTCCAGTCAGGCCGGCGCGGTGCAACCGCTAGCACTGTCGCCGGCGCTGACGATGGCGTTGCGCCAGTACAGCCAGGGTGCGCACGCGACGATGTTTATGACGCTGCTGGCGGCCTTCGCGGTAGTGCTGGCCCGGCACAGCGGGCAGGCGGAGGTCGTGATCGGCGTGCCGGTGGCGGGTCGCACGCAGCCAGAAACCGCCGGGCTGATCGGGTTTTTCGTGAACATGCTGCCGCTGCGGGTGCGGGTGGCGCAGGCGCGGAGCTTTGCTGAGTTGGTGGCGGCGGTGCGCACGGCGACGCTGGCGGCCTATGCCCAGCAGGATCTCCCGTTTGAGATGCTGGTCGAGGCGCTGGCACCCGAGCGTAGCCTGCACCACGCCCCGATCTTTCAGGTGGCTTGCTCGTTACAGCCCGCCGCCGAGCCGATCATTTTGCCGGGGCTGACGGTCGATATCGAGAGCGTTTCAACTGCGACGGCCAAGCTCGATCTGACGCTCAACATGACCGAGACGGCGACGGGTATAGCAGGCGGCCTAGAGTACAACACAGAGCTGTTCGCGCCAGCGACGATCGCACGGCTGGCTGGGCACATGGTGCAGCTGCTGGAAAGCGTGCTGGCCACGCCTGACGCGCCGCTCGCGACGATCCCGCTGCTTTCCTCGCCGGAATATCAGCAGCTTGTCTATGCGTGGAATGCCACGGGCGCTGATTATCCTGCGGATCAAACGCTGCATACGCTGTTTGAGCGGCACGCCGCGCGCACGCCGGATGTCGTCGCCGTCGTCTGTGGCGCGGGTACCCGTGAGCGGGTGGAGCTGACCTACGCCGAGTTGAACGCGCGCGCCAATCAGCTGGCGCATCATCTGCAAGCGCTGGGTGTCGGCTCGGATGTGCGCGTTGGTCTGTGCTTCGATCGTTCGATCGAGCTGATCATTGGGATGCTGGCCGTGCTGAAAGCAGGTGCGGCCTACGTACCGCTTGATCCGAACTATCCCGCCGAGCGCATCGCGGTGATGTTGGAGGATGCCGCCGCGCTGGTCGTGCTGACCCAACAAGGGCTGGCGGATCGTTTCAATGGTCTGGAAGCGACGATCCTTCGCCTCGACTCCGACTGGGATTGTATCGCAGCGGCACCCGACACGAACCTGCCTCAGCACACACTGCCTGACTCGCCAGCCTATGTGATCTTCACCTCGGGCTCGACCGGACGGCCCA
>JAFAYS010001077.1 GCA_019240175.1 Chloroflexota bacterium
TCAATAGCACTCAGCTGGAGGATCTTGAGCTGATCATGCTCTAGATCGCCGAGGTCGCGCAGCACATCGGGGTCGGAGGCCTTCAAGCTAATGCCGGTGGGCGCAGGTCGGTGGGCGCTGTACGCCGAGACTTCGAGACCGCCCTGGCCGGCACCCAGCCGCAGCGGCACCGCCAGATCCTGAGTCGGGCTGGGCGTGATCACCACGCTGCCACCGGCGGTATCAGAGGTAATTCTGAGCACCGAGGCCGCGTTCGCCGTGCCGGTTACGCCGGCATCCAGCGTCGCGCCGGTGACTTTGCTGGGAACGTCGTTAGTGTCGTTAAGCGTGACGGTCACGGTTTTCCCGGTCAGGCCAGCATTCGCCAGCATCTTGTTGATCTCGTCTTCAATCGCCTGAGCGACGTTTGCCAGGGTTGGCGCAACGATGCCCTTGATGTTCGCATCGCCCAGGTTCACCGGCACCGGCTGTGAGCCATCCACGCTGATCCTAAAGCGATTGCCGCCCTTGGAGTCCTTGCCCAGGCGATTGGCCCACATCGCGCCCAGCGTCAGCAGATCGCTGCTGTCGTAGGGCACCGGCTGCCCGCTGACGCTGAAGCCCTTACTGGTCGCCGTGAGTGTCCCAGGCACATCCGCCGTCACCAGGGCCGAGCCTGAGGTGATCACCTCCGGCGCGTACAGCGGCGAGTCCGGGTCCATGGAAAGATTTTTATAGCTTTCGTTGTCGAGAATGCTTACCCGTCCGCCGGCATCAACCTCTTCGCGGAACAGATCGAGATTGAAGGTAGTCTCGGGATTCGCGCCGCCATAGCTTACAACAGCGCGGATCGTGTTGCCGACCGCGCCGGGATTTTTGGCCGTCAGCCGCAGCACCTGCGTACTGTCCTCGGCCAGCAGAATCGTCTGGGCAAAGGTCGCGCCGTTGGCGATGCGCATCACATAGCAATCGGTGCCGCCGTTGAGGAAGAACAGCCGCACATGATCGGCCAGGCGGCTCACGGTGGTATCACTGGAGAAGGTGCGCTCAAAGTCGGTGTATGAGAATAAACGCACTGCGGTATTCAGCGGCCCCTTGCGCGCGCGCCCGATGAACAAAGCGATTGATGTGCTGACTCCGGCGATGGACCTGACTCCGCTGGGGATTTCCTGGACGTAAACACCCGGATACGTCGGCGTGACTGGCATGGTCGGTGCCTTCCTTTCGTGCGTACTAGGCGCTGGCGAGCCGCCAAGGTTGAACCTGAGTCGAGGAGCCGCGCGGCGTGCATTCCAGCCGTCGTGGTAGGTTCAACGTCGGGCACAAGGCTTATAATCCGTGAATCGACAGCTTGTAAACCGTGCGTGGAGAATCTCTGGCCGTATGTAGCCGCGGGCTATGTTGGATGCATTAAGCGACTCAGCCGATCCCAGCCGCCGCTCGCCGTGTCGCGAAGGTGCTGGATGTTAGTAGCCTATGGTTAGGCAGTCTGCGCCGCAACGTATGCAAGCCCGATCTGTCATGCGATGCGCCGGTCGGTCGCCTTTCGGTCTGGCAGCAGATTGCCGGCGGCGTGAAGCATAATGAACGCAATAGTTGGCGAGATTGCGTTCATGGGCGCATTGAACTGATCGCGACAGATAAAACGCTAACCAGCACCTAATAATACTGCTTAATGCGGTCGGCGAAATACGCAGACTATAAATAAAGACGTTGGGGGGTTGATCGTCGTCATGTGTGAACCTACGCAGGATATTCTATGATTGACCTGTTTGTCAAGACACCAATTTGCGAATTACCGACCGTGATCGCGCTATCAATTCCAGAATACTTAAACATATGTCAAGTAGAATACGCTTTTGGTGATACTGGATGGAAGGTACAGGATTTGCTAACGTCGCGCCCAAGACCTTACCGCTACCGACATCGAATGCGGCACGATCGCGACAGGTAGCCACAGCGGGAGCACGAATGCCCAGCGATCAGCAGCTGAGCCGGAGACACAGCTTGCGTTTTGGTGCGACGACGGCAGGAGCTGCTCTGCTGAGCGCCTGCGGCCTGGATTTCCAGGCAAACAGTGAAGATCATGCACAAGGAGTCGATATGACAGCTACGCCTGAACCGCCGGCACCAGGCGCGTACGCCACGCAAGGCCGGCTAGTCGCGCGACCAACTCAGGTTACGGGCAACGCACCGACCGGAGCGCGGCAGCTCGGCGTTGCCGCACGGCGCGATGTGCTGCTCTATGTGCCGCCACAGTATCGCCCCGACCAGCCCGCGCCGTTGGCGGTGATGTTGCACGGCGCAGGCGGCGATGCCGCCGGTAGTCTGCGGCTGCTCCAAGCATTCGCCGATGAGCGCGGACTGATCCTGGTTGGGCCAGCCTCACGTGGGCAGACCTGGGACATGCTGTTGAGCGGCTATGGTCCTGACGTCACGGTGATCGATCAGGCGCTGGCGCAGGTGTTTCAAACCTACGCCGTGGACCCGCAGCGCCTGGCGATCGCCGGCTTCTCGGATGGCGCGTCGTATGCGCTCTCGGTGGGCATCACCAACGGCGATCTGTTTAGCCATGTGATCGCGTTCTCGCCGGGCTTCATGGCACCAGCGGATCAGCAGGGCCTGCCCAAGC
>JAFAYS010001078.1 GCA_019240175.1 Chloroflexota bacterium
GACGGCCTGTACGAGGCGCACTTTGCGCTGGGCCGCTGCTACCAGCATATCGACGACTCGGTGCGCGCGTATATCCACTACGCCTCGGCCCGCGAGGTGCGGCCGCAGGCCGGCGAGCCGCTCTACTACATGGGCCTGATGCACCAGCGTCACGGCGCGCACGAGCTGGCGCAGCGCTGTTTCGCAGAGGCGCTGCGCGTCGAGCCGACCTTTATCTCGCCCGAGTCCGAGCCGCAGGAGCTGGTCAACAAGACCGAGGCCGATACCTCGCAGTGGTACTACCGGCTGTCGGACGATCTCAAAAACCAGGGCGCGGAAGAAGAGGCCGAGCGGATCTATCGCGCGCTGCTTGAGTGGCGGCCCGAAGAGCACCGCGCGCGCTTTTTGCTGGGCAACCTGCTGGCGCGACGACGACGCTGGGAAGAAGCCGTGCGCGAGTATCTGCATATTCCGCCGCAAGATCCGTTCTTTGTGGCGGCGCGGCTGCGCATCGCGGCAGTGCTGCGGCTCAGCAAGCGGCTGACACAAGCCTACACGATCCTCTACGAGTGCGCCCGATCGCGACCGACCGAAGGCGCAATCTTCGTGCAGATGGGCAAGCTGCTCTACGATCTTGGCAAGCCCCTGGCGGCGGCGCGCGCCCTTGAGCGTGCAACCCATCTGCTGGGCGACGACTCGGTCGCGTACTATTTGCTGGGATTCATGTACCTCGTGCTCAACAAAGAGCAGTGGGCGATCACCGCCTGGCGCAAAGCGATCGAGCTGACGCCACGCGCCGCCTCGCTGCGCTACGATCTGGCCTGCATCTACATCCGGCGCGGGCGTCACGATCTGGCCGTCGTCGAGCTGGAAGCGGTGATTGAGCAAAAATCGCAAGATGTCGAGGCGGCGTTCCTGCTTGGCACCTGCTACAAAGAGCTGCTGGAACCGGCGCGGGCGATTCCGCTCTTCGAGCAGGTGATCAAAGCGCAGCCCAACCACGCGCAGGCGCTCTACTACCTGGGCGCGTGCTATCTGCAAACTGGCAACACCCCCGTCGGTCGGGCCTACCTCCGGCGCTACGATCGCTTTATGGCGCGCGGTGGCCGCGTGCCGCGATTACCGCATCAGGTTGTGCCTTCATCTTCCTAAATCGTCGGAGCGTAGTTTATGCATCGTGTCACGTTATCTATCCCTTCCGATCCGGCGTTCGAGCGCGTCGTGCGAGCCAGCGCAGCTGAGCTCGGCGAAACGTTCGGCTTCGATCCCGAGCGGATCGAGGACTTGAAGCTTGCCGTCAGCGAGGCGGTTAACAACGCGATCGACCACGGCAGCAAGCGCCAGTCGCATCTGCCGGTCGAGGTCTCGTTCCAGGTGAACGGCGATCATCTTGAGGTGCGCGTGACCGATCACGGTGGCGGCGTGGAGCGCATTGACTGGAGCCGCCGCGTGGTAGAAGAAGACAACCTGGATGCCGGCATGCTGCGCGGCTTCGGCATGTATCTGATCAGCTCGCTGGTCGATCATTGCGAGGTCAGCAGCACCGCCGAGGGCACCGTGATGACTCTGCGGATTTTTCGCAAGCCGGCGGAATAAAACCCGCCAGCTCAGCTCAACGGTCGGGACCAAGTGAAACTCCAGCGGTAATCAGCGTGTTGCGGGCGCAACAAACTCCATAGAAAGGATCATCCTTATGGCTCAGCATACAATCCGGCGCGAAGAACAAGGCGACCTGGCGATCCTGCGCATCAGCATGCCCAGCGTCGACGCGATCTCGGCGGCGGCGATCGAGCAGATGTGCAGCGATATGCGGCCCATCACGGCGCTCGACTTTGCGCAGGTCAACTTTATCAACTCCGCCGGCATCTCGGCGCTGCTCAAGTTTGTCGTCGCGGCGCGCAAATCCGGCTACAAGCTCTTCGCGATCAACGTCAGCCCGCATCATCAGAAGATCTTCAAGATGGTCGAGATGTCGCGCTTCATGCCGATCGTGGACGAGTCGGATCTGGCGGCATATCGCGAACCAGCCCGCGTCTGATTGGGTATAATGCTTCCAATTTGAGGATCTGCGTAGCCGCAGGAGCGGCGCGTAGATCCGCACCAGATTCCCGAGCGCGCAATGAGGCGAATTCTGGGCAAGTGTTGGGAGCACAAGCGTGAGTCAACGGCGGGCGGATCTTTTATTGGTGCTGATCGCGGTCATCTGGGGCACGACCTTTACGATCGTGCATGAGACCGTGGATACGTTTCCGGCGCTGGCGCTGATCGCGCTGCGCTTCTGGTTCGCGGCGCTAGTCTTCGCGCCAACGCTGATCAGCCGGCGCGCGGAGCTGACACAGCGCAACCTGAAGGTGGGCATCCTGCTGGGCGGGCTGCTCTTTGCCGGATTCGCGACCCAGACGCTGGGCCTGCGCTACACCAGCCCGGCACGCGCCGGATTTATTACCGGCTTGAACGTGGTGCTGGTGCCGCTGCTGGGATTGTTCTTCGGACAACGTCCACCGCTGCGCGCGATCATTGGCGTGGCGCTGGCGGTCGGCGGACTGACGATCTTGTCCTGGGGCTGCCAGCTACCCTGGCTCGGCTGCGCGACTGGTGTGGCAAGCACGCCCGCGCAGCGCACCGGCGATCTGCTGATCCTGGCCTGTGCCTTTGCCTTCGCGATGCATATCGTCGCGGTGAGCCGCTGGGCCACGACGCTGCCGGTGGTCTCGCTCAACGGCATCCAGCTGATCGTTACGGCGCTGCTGGCCTCGATCGCGGCGCTGCTCACGGAGTCGATCCCGCTGCCGTCGCTGGGCGTGTGGGGCGCGGGCATCTTTCTCGGCGTGATCGCGACGGCGCTGGTGTTTGGGCTCCAGCTGATGCTGCAGCGCCACACTACGGCCACACACACGGCGCTGATCTTCGCGCTAGAGCCGGTCTTTGCGGCGTTGTTCTCGTGGCTGTGGACCGGCGAAGCACTGACGTGGGCAGTTTTGCTGGGCGGTGGCTTGATGCTGCTGGGCGTGATCGTCGCCGAGGTTTCGTTTGGACGCCGTGGCGCGCATGACGACGAACAGCCGCGCCGCGCCGACGATCCGATGCTGGATGGCGCGCAATGATCGCAGCGGTGCTGTTTGATTTCGATGGCCTGCTCGCGGACAGCGAGCCGCTCTCGAAGGCGGCCTGGCAGCGACTGGCGGCTGGCTACGACCGCGTGCTGGGGCAAGATCTGATCGATCGCATGTTTGGGCTGCGGCTGCTCGAAAGCGCGACGCTGGTGCAGCAGGAGCTGGATCTGCCGCTCTCGATCGAGCAGGTGATGGCTGGACGTGACGAAGAATTTCTGGCCTCGCTGCCAGGCAATCTCACGGCAATGCCCGAGGCGGCGGCAACCGTTCTCGCGATGCGCAAGCGCGGGCTACGCGTCGGGCTGGCAACCTCGGGGCACGCGCGCTACATCGAGATCGCGCTGCACGAGCTAGGGCTGACGCAGGCGTTCGACGCGATCGTGACCGGCGATACTGTGGCTCACGGCAAGCCCGCACCAGACATTTTTCTGCGCGCCGCCGAGCTGCTGGATGTAGCGCCTGCCGCGTGTGTGGTCGTCGAGGATGCGCCGCACGGCATTGCTGCCGCCAAAGCCGCCGGCATGCTCGCGGTCGCAGTGCCCAACGAGCTAACCCAGGATCTCGATTTTTCGGCAGCGGATATGATCTGCTCATCGTTGGGCGAATTTCGCGCCTGGATCGAGCAGCAGCGATAGGTTCGGAAGATGTGTGAGGAGCGGCTGGTGGCGCTGGTGGCAGCGCCCGCGATCGAGGAGGCGGCTATGCAGGTGGGAGCGGAGAAAAAGCTATGATTCCAATTTCGTTGCCCGAATCCCCGGCCTCGCCAGCGCCGCCCTCGGAGACGGACTCCTTCGACCAGATCCTCGATCGGCAGCTGCGCCAGCTGCTGATCGATCTACAGCTGTTCGTGCCCTACGATGTCGCCGCAGTCTGGCTCGGCCACGACGATCGCCCGACCTTGCGGATTGTGTATCCCAACCACACGACGTTTCCGCCTACACCCTCGGCGCGACATTTTATTTTCCAGACCACGGGCGAGGCCGCGCGCATCGCCGATCTGCGTGAGCAGCCGGGCGAGACCGACAGCCATCATCGCTGCTGGCTGGGCGTGCCGCTGATGCTACACGGACGGCGACGCGGCTGGGTCGAGCTGCTCAGCACACAGCCCAATCGATTTAGCGACACCGACCTTGAGCGCGCGCAGACGGTCGTACGCTACGCCGGCTACGGTCTGGCGCAGATGGAAGTCGCCGCTCACACGCGCCACGAGCTGGAAGCGCAGCGCCATATGCTGAGCGGCATCGAAGCGGCGTTTGTCGCGCCGAGTCTCAGCCAAACCTTTGAGCAGCTGCTGGGCGAGATCGTCGCGGCGAGCGATGCGGTGGCAGGCACGCTGATGCTGCCGACGGAGCTGGCCTACGCGCTGGGCTTCAACCAGGCGGCGCAGATGAGCTCCGGTGCCAGCGTGGCCGACGACGATCGGCTGATGACCGTGATTGCGCGCTGGCCGGCCGTGAGCGGTACGACGGTCGACGCAGCTGCCAAGACTGAGCCGAGGCCGCGCGAGGCCGGGCTGGTGCTGCCGTTCATCCACGACAACGAGGCGCTGGGCTGGGCCGAGCTGCGCTACGCCGCGCCGCTGCCGTTCGGCGTGGTCGAGCCCGCCGCGCTTCAGCAGATCAACGCGATCACAACCGCGCTGCTGGTCTGGCTGCGCGAGCAGATCCAGCGCGAGCAGCAGGCGCAGCAATCGGTGCGTATGCTGGTGCAGCACATCCACCAGATGCGCTCCAACGCCATGAGCGATCTGATCGAAGGGCTGGCGCACGAGCTGCA
>JAFAYS010001130.1 GCA_019240175.1 Chloroflexota bacterium
CGCTGTTCGAGCGCTACTCCACCGATCCGATCAACACGATCCATCGCGTCACCGGCTGGCTGCCGCTGGATCATCCGATCTATCAAAACAACCAGGGCTCCGACAACTACATCTCGATCCAGCTGCTGAACGGCACACTCAAGCCGGTCGCCGGAGCTGACGGCACGTTCCGCACCAGCTTTCCCTACCCACAGCCGCCAAACTATGATCTCAACTTCTTTTCCGCCAATAGCCTGCCGCAGAGTCTGGGCTACCCGGCCTCGGATCTGCTGTATCCGCCGCTCTTCTGGTATATGTTCGCCGAACAAGAGTACGCGCCCGAGGTCGCGGAGCGCTATGATCTGAGGGACGTCAAGTAGCAGCTATGCGCCGCGCGCTGGATCACATCTTGATGCGCGGCGCAGCTTCCGTGGATAGAGTGTATGCAGCTTGAGATTCCGGCCTTGAACGCACTGCTTGATCGCGCCGTGCCGCAGATCGCGCCTGCCGTGCAGCTCGTCGTCCGCTGGCGCGGCACAACCATCTACGAGCGCGCGGCAGGCTGGATCGATCCCGGGACGCGCAGCCAGCCCACGCAGCCCGACACGCTCTTCGATCTGGCGTCGCTGACCAAACTTTTTGTTGTCACGCTGGGTATGCGGCTGGTGGAGGCAGGAGCGCTGGCGCTGGATCAGCCGCTGGCCGACGTGCTGCCCGAGCTCAGCGGCACGCGCGCGATTCAGCCCTATGAAGATCCGCAGCAAACCGGCAGCATGATCAGCCTGGATTCGAGCGCTACCACCATTGATGCCGGACAGATCACGCTGCGCCAGGTATTGACGCACACCAGCGGACTACCGGCCTGGCGTCCGCTATTTCGCCAGGCTACGCCCGCCGCTGGCTGGCAGATGGCGCTGACGACGCCATGCGCGTACCGGCCCGGCACGCAGATTGTGTACAGCGACATCGGGCTGATTCTGCTGGGCCTGGCGATCGAGCGCGTGGCCAGCCAGCGCCTTGATCGGCTCGTGGCGCAGCAGATGACGCAGCCGTTGGGCCTCAAGCATACCTGCTTTGTGCCGCTCAGCCAGTCCCAGCGCTCGACACAAGCGATCGCGCCGACTGAGATCTGTGGCTGGCGTCATCGGCGCGTGCACGGCGAGGCGCACGACGAGAATGCGGCGGCGCTGGGCGGCATTGCCGGCCACGCGGGTCTGTTTAGCACGGCGGCGGATGTGGCGCGCTTCGGCCAGATCTTTCTTGATCGCGGAGCACCGCTGCTGAGGCCGGCAACCGTCGCCGAGATGACCCGGCCACACGTCGAGCGCGATCAGATCCGCCGTGGTCTCGGCTTCGCGCTGTGGTCGCCCGATCCCGAGGCCAGTAGCCATCCGTTCAGCCAACAAACGTTTGGACATACCGGCTTTACCGGCACGTCGCTCTGGGTCGATCCGCAGCGCCAGCTGGTCGTCGCGCTTCTGACCAACGATGTGTATCACGGACGCGTCGAGCGTGGCATCGGCGGCCTGCGACTGGCTGTTCATCGCGCGATCGTTGAAGCGGTCGATCCGCGCTAGGCGATCGACGGACGCGACAAGCCCTGCTTCTGGAGCAAGCCTGGCGATAGCCCTGGTTGTAGATCGAGATGTGATCGCTGGCCTGGACTGCATGGATCGGCGTCGGTGCAGGAAACGCAAAGCTCCATGCGCGCGCAGCGATAGTGTGCTGCCTTGGACTAGAGTGGTCGCAATCGGTCAGGGTTGCATCGACTCGCGGCGGGCGTACTCGTCGAGAATATCGTGGATCTGCTCGACCGATTCCAGGTAGAAGTAGAAATCGTGGTAGGTGTAGTACATGCCCGGCGTCGCGGTGACATGATCGATCGTGAAGGGATGTTTCGGCACCTCAGGCCGGCACGCGTGCTGAAGCTCACCCGGCGATGACAGCAGCGCCCCGCCGATCACCTTGAGATCGTCGCCCTCTTTGATAAATCCCACCTCGAAGATGAACCACCAGATACGCGCCACATCCAGCAACTGCTTTTCGGTCTCAGCCTGGACCGCGATCCGGCCAAAGTGCTCGGAAATATCCGCAAAATGCTGATGCGTAAAGAGCGATAGGTGGCCAAAATACTCGTGGAACAGATCCGGAAGCTCGCAGAAATCGAACTCGTGCGGGCGGCGAATATAATCGGTGACGGGAAAACGCTTGTTGACCAGATGGTCGAACCATTCCTTAGCGTCCAGGAATTTGTTCTGCGCGCTGACCAGCGTCCAGCCGGTGAGCGAGTCGAGCCGCGCGCTCACCACGCTCGGATCGGGAATACGCGTGAAGTCCAGGCCTAGCTTCGGAAAGCCGTTATGAAAATCCTGGCACGCTACGTTCCGCACCAGATCCAGCTGTCTGTCACACAGTCTGCGCCAGGTCTCATGATCCTCGGCGGGGTAATCGATAATCGGGACACTGATCGCCATAGTTGCCATAAGGTGGGGTCCTTTCGCTAGGTAGAGCTGCGGCAGGCAGCACAAAGAACAGGGGTGGAAATGATCAACGTATTGATCAGGTCAATGCGATCCAGGTAGGGCCTATCACACGTGCCCGGCACTTATACGACTAAGGGCTGAGCTGGTGATAGATCGGACCGTGAGGATTGGCGCTTCCAAGCAATCGATC
>JAFAYS010001211.1 GCA_019240175.1 Chloroflexota bacterium
GCCTGAACTCGGTGCTGGCCAGCCGCGACGGCGATCCCGACGAAACGCTGATCGTGAAAACTAACTCCAACTTCGGCGCGGAGCCCGAGTCGCGTCTCACGCCGGAGCAGCGCGCGCTGCTGGGCCTGCAAGCACACAGCTCGTCGCTGTTTGGCTACCAGAGCTACCAGGTGCTGCCGCGCAAAGCGGTCGCGCCCGAGTTTTGGGACGCGCCGGACCTGACGATCGAGCGCTACATCAGCAACGCCGGCGATATTTTCTACCGCACGTACTTGTGCCGCAATCGCCTGGTGATCTCGCGCGTCGTCGATCCGGCGCTCTTCAAAAAGATGCCGCCCGGCATTCCGCGCATCAGCTGGTTTATGGATCTGACGCGCAACCAGGTTGTGTCCGGGCCAAGCGATCTGCCGCTGCCCGCCGAGATCGCCAGCGCGGTGCCGGCGTTTGCGGCAGCCTTCGGGGCGGACTTCTGCGCGCTGGATGTTGTTCAAGATGACGCCGGGCGCTGCTACATCATCGACGCGAACGTGACGCCGTGGTGGGGTCCAACCGGCCACTCGGATCTGATCGCGTTTCTGGCGACCGGCCTCAACGGCGAGCCCAGCGTCTGCGATCGGCCTTCGCTCCAGCTCGGCGCGGCTGGTCGATTCTCACTGAGCATCTGAAATAGATTTAGTCGCGCGCTTTTGGGCCTTGTTCACGCAAGCGCCGGCGCGCTGCCCATCGTGAGGAGCTATTTAAATGTCGCAGCAACATACACAAATTCGTCTTTTACACACGCCGCTCGCCAAGCGTGTTTTCTCGACGCGCACGCGCAAGCTGATGGAGTTCGATATTCGGCGGCTTCAGGCGCGGCTCAAACGCTACAAGCATAAAGCTGTCACGCCGCTATCGACCAAGCTGCATCTCGGCTCCGGCAAGCGCCGCGTGGGCGGCTGGCTCAACGTCGACGTGCTCGGCAGCGATTTCGACATCGACTTCGCGAGCGGCGCGCTGCCCTGGCCGGCGCGTGTCTTTGACTGCGTGGTCAGCCAGCATGTGATCGAGCATCTTGATCTGAATGAGGAAGTTGTGCCGCTCTTTCGCGAGCTGCGGCGCGTGCTCAAGCCGGGCGGCGAGATCTGGCTGAGCTGTCCCGACATCGACAAGATCTGCCGATCCTATCTTGAGCGTCGCATGGCCGATCTGCTGGAAGATCGCATGCCGCGCTGGCCCAGCTACTCGCTGGAAGGCATGCCGCCCTCGCAGATGATCAACGATCTGTTTCATCAGCGCGGCGAGCACAAGAATCTTTACGACTTTGAGCTGCTGGCCTGGGCGCTGACCACCGCCGGCTTTGTGGACGTGCGGCAGGTCGCCGAGGCGGATCTGCTGGCGCGCTTTCCCGAGTTCCCGGCGCGCCAGGACGATCGACAGTCGCTGTATGTGCGCGCGGTGACGCCAGGGTAGCAGCGACCAGACTCCCGAGCAACAGCGCTGTAAGATCTGCCGGGATCATGATCCTTTATTTCTATGCCTGGATTCATGATTCCGTGCTTTACCGTGCTAAAGCAATGCTTCGGGAGGCAGCTATGTCGGAACAAGTGTATAGCCCTCAATCGGTTGACTGGGGGCGGCTGCTACGTCGTTGTCTCATCTGGCTATGGCGATTCCTGCCCTATCTCTACCTGCTGCGGGTTACGCTGCTGGCCGGCGTGCTCTTAGTGAGCATTCCCTGGCTGGCGTTCTATGGCGTGCCGTCGCTGCTGGCCAACCTGTTCGATCTCGACGCGTCGCGCATCTTCTTTGTCACTGCCGCCGCCATGCTGACCGCCTGGAGCCTGATGATCAGTGCATACGTTACCTTGATCAACGGTTACGAGCGGTTTCACGTGCCGCTCTACCTGCGGCTATCTGATCTGGATATGCCCAGCTATGAGGATGTCGGCGCGCGGCTACGTCAGGCAAATGTGAGCTGGCCGCTGGTGGTTGCAGGTAGCTTCACGGCGTTCCCGATCATCTTCAGTGCCATGCTCCACTCGTCGAGCGCCATGGGCTACACCGTGCTGGCCGTCGTGCTCGGCGTGATTGTCGCGATGTATATGTTGATGCTGGCCCTGTGGATCTTCTGCGCTTTCGCCAGCCCGACCACGCGCGAGTCGCTGCCGACGCTGCTGAAAACATCATTGTTGTTGGTAGATAATCCGCCTCGCAGCTGGCTCTTGTTGCTGGTGACCTGGCCGGTGGTGCTGGTGAGGCTGCTGCTGTGGCTGTTTCGTCCGCTTCGTCTGCTGCTGCGTCCGCTGCGCAGCTGGTTCCAGCGGCGGCTCA
>JAFAYS010000023.1 GCA_019240175.1 Chloroflexota bacterium
CCTGCCGCAGGAGATGATCGACTCGGCGCGCGTGGATGGCGCAGGCGCGCTCAAGCTGTGGGGCCAGATCGCTATGCCGCTCGCCCGGCCAACGATGCTTGCCGTGGGCGTGCTCTCGTTTGTCGATTATTGGAGCGATTTTATCAATCCGCTGCTGTATCTCAAGTCGCAGCGCTACTACACGCTGCCCGTCGGCTTGCAATTCTTGCAGCAGATGGATCGTACCAACTGGCCGCTGCTGATGGCCGCCTCAGTCGTGATGATCGCGCCGGTTGTGCTGCTGTTTCTGCTGGCGCAGCGCTACTTCTGGCCCGAGGGTCGGCTGGCGGGCTTTGGTGGCCGCTGAGCTATTCGCTCGTATCAAATCAAAGGAGAATCCATGCGCAACGTTGTCGTGCTGATCCTGGGAATCGTAATGCTCTTGAGCGGCTGTGGCGCTCCCGCCGCGCCATCGGGCAATGTTTCGTTCATCGTCTGGGGCGACCCCGCCGAAAAAGCCGCCTACGAGACGCTGGTCAACGCCTTCAAGCAGAAGCAGTCCGGGATCAATATTACGCTTACCCACATTCCGGGCCAGACCGAATACCGCCAGCGGCTTGCTACAGATTTTGCCGCCGGAACGCCCGCCGATATTGTGCTGCTGAACTACCGGCGCATGGGTACGTTCGCCGCGCGCGAGGTGATCGAGCCGCTGGGCCCGTATCTAGAGCGCAGCTCGGTGATCAAAGAGGCCGACTTCTACCCCGAGACGATTGCGCCGTTCCGCTACAATAGCGCGCTGATGTGCATTCCGCAGAACGTTTCGAGCCTGGTGGTGTACTACAACAAGCAGCTCTTCGATCAGGCGGGCCTGGCCTATCCCGGCGATCGTTGGAGCTGGGACGAGTTTTTGACTACGGCCAAGGCGCTGACCAAAGACACGAATGGCGACGGCCAGATCGATCAGTACGGCGCGGGCATCGAGGCGTCGCTGATCCGCGTCGCGCCGTTTGTGTGGCAGAACGGCGGCGAGTTGGTCTCGCCGCTGGACAAGCCCGCGCAGCTGGCGCTCGACACGCCCGAGGCGCTGGCGGCGGTGCAGTGGTTCGTGGATCTACAGACCAAGCATCAGGTTGTGCCGGACGCCGTGCAGGAAGAGGCCGAAGATAGCGAAAGCCGCTTCCAGAATGGCCGCACCGCGATGTTCTTCGAAAGTCGCCGCGCGGTGCCGACGCTGCGCGAGATCGAAACCTTCGACTGGGACGTCGCGCCGCTGCCGCAGGGCACGAAACCAGCCGGCATCCTCCACGCCGACGCCTACTGTATGGCCGCCAAGACGCAGAACAAGGATGCGGCCTGGGCGTTTATCGAGTTTGCCAACTCGCCGGAGGGCCAGGAGATCATCGCCAAGACGGGCCGCACCGTGCCCTCGCTGAAGTCTGTTGCTCAGTCTGAGGTCTTTCTTGAGTCGACCGAAAAGCCCGCCCGCAGCAAGGTTTTTCTGGATGTAATCCCGATTATCCGCGCGGTGCCGACGATGGACACCTGGGAAGATATCGAGAGCGCCGTCAACAATGAGCTAGAGCGGGCTTTCTACGGTCAGGCGACTGTCGAGGAGGCGATGGCAACGGCCAAAGAGCGGACGCAGGGCTTTTTCAAGCCGTAAGCGCCAGGCAGAATGTTGGATAAAAAAAGCGCCGGGGCGGAATTAATCCGCCCCGGCGTTTTGGATCTAGAGATAGCGCCCCTCATCGTCGAAGCGCAGAAATTCCCAGTGCTCCGGCGAGCGCCACAGGCTCGACACGATCAGATCGCGCACGGCTGGCAGCTCTTTGGGCAGCCGATCGTACAGCTTGATGAACAGCTCCTCGTGCGCCAAGATCTCGCTGTGCCACTGCTCCCGATCGACCGACATCAGCGCGTTGAAGCGCTCGCGCGTGAAGTCTTCCAGGCCGGTCCAGTCGAGATCCTCGTAGCGCGGCATCCAGCCCAGCGGACTTTCCACGCTCACGGCACGTCCGTTGGCGCGCTCGACGATCCACTTGAGCACGCGCATGTTCTCGCCGTAGCCCGGCCAGATGAACTTGCCGTCCTGATCTTTGCGGAACCAGTTGACGCCAAAGATGCGCGGCGGATTCGGGATCGTGCGGCCAAACTGGAGCCAGTGGTTGAAATAGTCGGCCATGTGGTAGCCGCAGAAGGGCAGCATCGCGAAGGGATCGCGGCGCACCTGGCCCACCGCGCCGGCGGCAGCCGCAGTCGTCTCTGAGCCCATCGTGGCCGCGAGATACACGCCGTAGATCCAGTTGAAGGCTTGATACACCAGCGGCACCACGCTGGAGCGCCGACCGCCGAAGATAAAGGCTTTGATCGGCACGCCCTGCGGATTCTCCCAGTTAGCATCGATCACCGGGTTCTGGCTGGCCGGCGCGGTGAAGCGTGCGTT
>JAFAYS010000032.1 GCA_019240175.1 Chloroflexota bacterium
TCACCTCACAGTAATAGACTGGTAAGCGCGCGGCAAGATGAGCCGTGAGGACAGGCGCGCCGTGGACGCCCGGCGACGGGTGGAGCGGACGCGCGCTGAAGCGCGAGGGCTTGCCTGGTGATCCGGTATCTTGGGCAGCCGTCACGCGCGACACGCTGACAGAATCAATCGATCGAACCCATCCAGCAGATGTGTCAAAGCACAACGGTGCTTTGGGTGTGCGAGGAGCGCCATGGACCCACCCCGTTCCATCTCGAACCGGGCCGTGAAACGTGGCAGCGCCGCGGGTACTGGGGCCTCAGCCCTGGGAGACAAGGTCCGTGCACCCTGAACCACCATTCACCCTATCGGGTTTTCCGGTAGGGTGATTTTGTTTTAACCTGCAAACTACGTCCTCAATTGGTATATAGTCTTTGACTATGCTACAATCGCGCCGCGTTGCTACGTGGCTGAGCGTATGTATGGATGATCCTGTAGCTACCGATTCACCCTCCCAGGAGCATCGTATTGATAGTCTTTTTCCCTCTAGCTCCTCTTCGATCGTAAACACAAAAGAGATCTCATCAGCAGACCAGCACTTTACTAGACTGAGCCGTCCTACTTGGCGAAAGAAGTAATGATATATAGGATAAGCCAATGATCCATAAAGTTGCAGTTTCGCTTGCGCCTCGTGATACCGAAGCCTGCCTCCAGGCCTTAGCCGAATGTGGCTCTCTAGCCAGTATGGCTGAACTTCGTCTCGATCTGATGGAGTCTTTTGATCTGCCACGCCTGCAGGCGCTCTCGCCCTGCCCTTTGATCATTACCTGCCGGCCTCAGCGGGAAGGTGGACGCTTTGCAGGCAGTGAACAGGATCGCCTCGCGATTCTGCAGCAGGCGATCCAGCTTGAGTGCGCCTATATCGATGTCGAGTGGGACTGCATAGAATTGTTCGCCGATCGTGCCGAGATGAAAACGCAAGTCATTGTGTCGCGGCACTGGTTCGATCAGATGCCACCGACGCTGGATGAGGTCTACGCTGAGCTAGCTCCACGCGCGGATGTTGTAAAGCTGGTTGGTCTGGCCCAGCAACCGACCGATCTCCTGCCGACGCTGTCGCTTTTGCGCAATGCAACAGGGCCGGTGATTGCGCTGGCGATGGGCGAAGTAGGTCGGCTGATCCGCCTGATCGGCCCGTGCTTTCCCCAGTGCTTGCTTACATATGGCGCAGCTTCACAAGCTGATATAACTGCGCCGGGACAGCTTTCCGTGGCCGAGATGGTACAGCGCTATCATCTCGACAAGGCCGGACCGCATACACAGATCCATCTCCATCTTTGCGCCGGCGACGAGAGCGCGCAGGCCGTGGCGAAGAAGAACGACGAGGCTGAGCCAGGAGCGGACCTATATTTGCCTTTGCGCGTACCGTCGGAGCAGATAAGCCAGGTCGTGGCTGGATTTCGCACGCTCGTTCCTCGGGTGCAGATAACCGCTGATCCAATGCTTGCTACTGCGCTGCTGCATTAGGCGCATACAGTGCTGCGGGTAGCCTGGCACAAACTCTAGCAATGTAGGCGTGAGATATTTTTACGCTATAGCCCGGCACGAATATTGATTAGGCCGGGCGCTATCTTTGTGCTCAGCGAACTTCCCCTCACTTCCTGAGCATGGTTAAGCGTAGAGAAAGAGAATATGATGTCTGACGAACCGTTGACGCTGTTGTGCCTGTCGCATCTGAATTGGGATCACGTGTGGCAACGCCCGCAACAATTGATGTCACGTTTTGCTGCTTTCTGCCGTGTGATCTATGTCGATCCGCCCGAGATTCAAGCCGGCAGCGAGCCGCCCTTCTTGCAAGAGCGTCCCGGCACCGAGCGCGTTCCGGTGCTGCGCCCAATCTTTCCTGCCGATCAGATCGATGCATATAGGTCGATGTGGCTGAGCTTGCTGCCACGCGTGCTGGATCTGGCCGGGCCGAATACGATCTTGTGGGTCTTTTCGCCACTAGCAGATTATTTGGTTGCCGCCGCGCTGCCGCAGATCAAGTTGGCCGTCTATGATTGTATGGACGACCTGGCCAGCTTCAAGGATGGCACCGCCGAGATGCGTGATCGCGAGGAGCACCTGTTGATGCTGGTAGATCTGGTCTTCACCGGTGGTCGCTCGATGTACGAGGCGCGCAAGGCTCGGCATGAGCGCGTCTACTGCTTTGCCAGCGGCGTTGATGTGCAGCACTACGCGGCAGACGGAGCACGTGCTACACCTGCAACGATCGCTACGATTCCACAGCCGCGACTGGGCTACTTCGGCGTGCTCGACGAGCGGATCGACTGGGATCTGATCGCGACGATCGCTGTGCGACAGCCCGGCTGGCACTGGGTTTTAGTTGGACCCACAGCCAAAGTCGATCCGGCTGAGCTGCCGCAGGCTCCTAATATTCACTACCTCGGCCAGCAGCCCTACACCGAGTTGCCAGTCTTGCTCCAAAGCTTTGATCTAGCCGTAATGCCTTTCGCGCTGAACGAGGCCACACGCTTTATCAGCCCGACCAAGACGCTGGAATATCTGGCGGGCGGCAAAACGGTGATCAGCACGTCGGTGCCGGACGTTGTCGCGACCTACCAGGGCATTGTCAGCATTGAGGATGGGGCCGACGCCTGGATCGTGGAGATCGAGCGGTTGCTCAGCGCGACGGAGACTGAGCGCATGGGCCGGCAACAAAAAGTACAGCCTTTGCTTGAGCGCGGCTCGTGGGATGGTATCACCGCCCAGATGTGGACACTGATCCAGGAGCGGCTGCACGATCGCTCAATGTAGAGCGGCTGATCCATAGGATCGCCCTTGCGCGATAGAAGCACGGCGAGCGTCCAAACAACAGGCGCTCGCCGTCGTCGTTTCGTAACCGCGCGAATACCTCCTCCATACTCAACTATCTGGCACGATTGCTGCTACCGCGCGCAATCTCATAATTACATGTTCGATTGCAGAGCCAAGTGTTGCAGGCTAGGAGCAGCGCTTTCCAATTGAGGAACCTTTAGATGCACATCTCCGACCTGACAGCACAGATTCAAGCGATGCAGCAGCGCATCGCCCTGTTGCAGCAGGACTCCGGCGCAGGCACGCAGCAGCAAACTGTCGCCGCTCAGGCGCTTGAAGAGCTACAAACCAGCCTGGAAGAATTGCGCGCCGTCGAAGAGGCGCTGATTGAACAGAATATGCTGCTGCTAGCAGCGCACGAGGAGCTGGCGACGCACCAGCAGCGCTATCAGGAATTGTTCGATGGCGCGCCGGATGGCTATGTGGTGACTACGCCCAGCGGCATTATTCAGGAGGCGAATCAGGCGGCCAGTCGCCTGCTCAATATGTCGCGCGCCGAGCTGCTGGGCAAGCCGCTGCCGCTCTTTGTCGCCGAGATCGATCGCGCGCAGTTCCGGGGCAGGCTGAGCGAGCTGCGTGCCGTCGAGCGGATCGAAGATCACGAGGTGCACTTCCAGGCCTGGCGCGGCGACGCTTTTAGCGCCGGGCTGAGCGCCACGCCGGTTCGCGATCGCGCAGGACATGTCGCGGCGATTCGCTGGTCGATCCGTGATGTGACCGCGCAGCGTCAGGCCGAGGAGCAGATTCGCAGTCTGAATGCCGAGCTTGAGCAGCGCGTTGCCGAGCGCACCGCCGAGCTTGAGGTGGCGAATCGTCAAAAGGATGAGCTGCTTAGCAAGGCTGAGGACGCGCTCAAAACCCGCGATACGTTCCTGACGATCGCCTCGCACGAGCTGAAGACCCCGCTGACCTCACTGATCGGCTATGTGTATCTTTTGCAGCAATCGTTGGAGCGCGGGCAGGAGTCGCGCGAACAGGCGCAGGCGGCGCTTCAAGTCATTATGCAGCAGTCTCAGCGGCTCGACCAGCTGATCGAGATCATGCTTGATCTGGTTCACCTGCAACAGGATGATATTTCGATCTGGTTCACCTGCAACAGGATGATATTTCGATCAAGCTCCGCCCCGTCGATCTTGCCGACGTGGTGCGGCAGGTAGTCGGCGGCCACAGCCACACGCTGCGCCGTCATGCGATCCAGCTCACCATTCAGACCGAGCCGCTACTGATCCTGGGCGAGGCCCGGCGGCTGTATCAGGTGCTGGAACATCTCCTACAGAATGCGGTCAAATTCAGCCCTCACGGCAGCGCGATCGAGATCCAGCTTGGTCGGAACGATACCGAGGCCTGGCTTCGGGTGCGCGATCACGGCATCGGGATTCCGCCGGCGGCGCAGCAGTTGATCTTCGATCGCTTCTACCGCGCCGATAACTTCAACCATTTGCAGATCAGCGGCTTTGGCGTCGGGCTGTATCTCGTCCGCGAGATTATCACGCAGCACGCAGGCCGCATTGTGATAACCAGTATCCCCGACCAGGGCAGCACCTTCGATATCTATCTGCCGCTTGTGGCATCGCTCTAAGCTTGTCTCGATCTTCCGCTTTGTCTGCGCAATCTCAATATTTTCCCTACCGGATCTTAATAAGATCTACATATTGCTCGGGTATGGTTGCAGTGTGCCAGGTGACTTCGTCCCGAAAGCGAGGATGGAGGCGGCGCAGCAGATCGTCTCCTTTCGTGCTGCGGCTGGCTGAGCCGTGGCATTCATTCCATAGATTCAGGAGCCAAGGTATGCTCATCGACTCGTATCAGCCTGTAGTGTGGGAGCGGCAGCGTGTGGCGCGATTTCTGGTGGTCGGAGCAAGCGGCACGGCTCTGGACTTTGTGCTGCTGATGCTGCTCAAAGCGCTGGGATTGGCGACGCTGCCGGCGAATACGCTGTCATTCTCGGCGGGCATCGTCAACAACTTTCTGCTTAATCGCTGGTGGACCTACGCCGACGCGCGGGCCAAGCCGGTCGGCGTGCAGTTTGGCCAGTTTGCGCTGGTCAGCCTGATCGGCCTGCTGCTCAACAACGGCATGGTGCTGCTGCTGGACGCGCCGATCGCTAATCTGCTGAACGACGTGGCGTGGAGCTATGTGCTGGCCAAGCTCCTGGCGACGGCGGTGGTGATCGTTTGGAATTTCGCTGCCAACCGCTACTGGACCTTCAACGATGTAACCCGTGTCAAGGAGTGAGTCATGATCACGCTCGATACAACCATGCGCACAATCGACATCGATCCGCGAATGAGCGCGGCTTTGGATCACCAGGACGCGGCGGCTCTGCGCCCAACCTTCTCGATCATCGCGCCGGTGCACAACGAAGAAACGGTGCTCGACGAGCTATATCGGCGGATCAGCGCGGTGATGGCGCAGACCGGTGCACGTTGGGAGCTGCTGCTGATCAACGATGGCAGCCGCGATCGCTCCGCCGAGATCATCCGCCGCCTCCACGACGACGATCCGCGCGTGGTTGGGCTGAGCTTGTCGCGCAACTTTGGCTTTCAAGTCGCCGTCACGGCGGGTCTCGACCATGCGCGCGGCGCTGCGATCCTGTTGATCGACGCCGACCTGCAAGATCCGCCTGAGGTGATCCTCGACATGATCGCGCAGTGGCGCAATGGCTTTGATGTGGTCTATGGCGTGCGCAGCGAGCGCGACGGCGAGACCTGGTTCAAAAAGCTTACCGCCAGCGGCTTCTACCGGCTGATTCGCAGCATCACCAGCGTCGATATTCCGCTTGACACCGGCGATTTCCGGCTGATGGATCGGCGCGTGGTGGAAGCGATTCGCCAGATGCCGGAGCAGCATCGCTTTTTGCGCGGCATGGTGAGCTGGGTTGGTTTCAAGCAGACCGGCGTGAGCTACAAGCGCCATCCGCGCTACGCCGGCAGCAGCAAGTTTACGCTGGGCAAGATGGTGCGCTTCGCCCTCGACGCGATCACGGGCTTCTCCTACGCGCCGCTACAGCTGGCCAGCTACCTCGGCTTCACGATCGCGCTGCTGAGTGCGCTGGCGATTGTGATCGTGGTGGCGCTGAGGCTGCTGGGCTCGTCGCAACCGCTGCTGGGCCAGGCGACCACGCTGGTGACCGTGCTGTTTCTGGGCGGCGTGCAGCTGATCTGTCTAGGCATTGTCGGCGAGTATCTTGGTCGCATCTATGACGAGGTCAAGCGCCGACCGCTGTATCTGGTCGATCAGCGCTGGGGCTGCGACGAAACGCCGAATCGCCGGGAGCGCTAATCCAGCCTGCGACGATCTACATATCTTGCACATGGCTCCTTAACAACTTCTGAAGATCGCCGCGCTAGACTACAGCCAATCAATTTGAAATCGGAAGCAGGGCTAACATTATGCAGCCTACACGCACAAAACCTAATCGCAACAAAATCAATCTCGTGATCGACCTGGCGATCTTTGTGGCCTTTCTGATCGCGATGTCGCCGCACTTCAGCGGAATTGCCGTCCATGAGTGGCTGAGCATCGCCTTTGGCGCGGCGATTATCGCGCATTTGCTGCTGCACTGGGAGTGGATCGTCGGCATCACCAGGAGCTTCTTCAAGAAAGCACGCTGGTCGGCGCGCAGCAACTATGTGCTCAACGTGCTGCTCTTCATCGACATAACGATTGTAATCTTTACCGGCCTGATGATCTCGGAGGACGCGCTGCCGCTCTTCGGCATCCAGACGATACGCGGCGGCATCTGGCACGGGCTGCACTCGTTCTCGGCGGACCTGTCGCTCGTGTTGGTCGGGCTGCATATCGCGCTGCACTGGGAATGGATCGTCAAGATGTTCAAGCGATTTGTGCTCACGCCGCTGCTGCCGCGCCGGCTATCGCCACAGATGCAACTAACCGCTCAGCCGCCCGATAAGAAGGTGCAGCCATGAAGCTGTTGCTCCGTGTGTTGATGATCGTCGTCGCCGCGCTGATTGTCTCGGGAGCCACGTTTGCGCTTTCGCGCACGAGCCTGGCGTCGAATATGAGCGGCCCGCAGCGTGGACAGTTCGAGCGCCGACCTTCCACCACAGCTGATGGCGCTTCTACGCGTGAGCAGGCGAGCGCGCCGCAGCTCGATGGCGCGGGACCGCCTGAGGGCTTTCGGCGCGGCGGTGAGCGTGGCGGAGGCGGTTTGTTTAGCCTGGTGGAGGTAGGCGGCCACCTGCTTGTGATCGCGCTGATCGTGGCGGCGGTGAGCTTTCTTTCACGCGTCACGCAGCCGTTGCAAGCGCGGCTAGCGGCTCGACGCAAGCCAGCTCCACCAGCATCCACGGCCTAGATCGATCGCCAATGTTTTCGCAACATAGCAACAGGCGCAAAGGATTTTCTTCTCTGCGCCTGTTTCGTTTAATTGCTGTGTTCTCGTCTCAGCTCTGCATTTCTAAGCTGCGCAGATATTCCGCGATCTCGATCGAGGCCTCGATCGCCTGGTTGAAGTCGGACGAGTGCCGCGACAGCGCGTCGACAACCGCATCTTTGCCGGTCTCGGTCAAGGCCAGGATCGCGGGAGGGCGTGGCACGCGAAACTCGGTGTGATCGTGATAATACTTGACGACGATCGTGCCGATGGCTGTGCCGTCCGCCGTCGAAACGGTGCTCCACATCCAGCGCTGCCGATCTTCTTCCGTCCCCCACTCGCGGGAAATATCGAACTCGCCGGGTAGGCGCGGCGCAAGGCGGAAGCCAGCCTGTTTGATCTCCTGGCGAATAGGCCGGAATAAAAACTCGCCGTAGGCTCCATAGACCATCTCGCCCAAACGGTGGTAGGTGTCGATCAGCCGGTCGTGCCTGGTCTCTAAAACGCGCTGCCAATTTTCGGCAATCTGCGCCTCGATGAAGCGTCCAATCGCGAAAATAGCCGGCTCGCTGCTTTCCGTGAGCAACTCCTGAAGTGACTGCGCCTGACTCATTCGGTCCTTCCTTTCAAGCGTCAGCCTCGGGCTCCGGGCTGGGGTCGAGGCTTTCTCGGATTTGACGGAGTACCTGGACGGCGGTTTGGAGATCTTCGAGGGTGTGCGTTGCTCCTAGCTGGTTGGCCCACTCGGCGTGGCGCTCCTGCACGTAGTCGAGCGCTTCGCGGCCCTTGGTTGTCAGCGTCATCAGCTTGGCGCGGCGATGATGCGGGTTGTCGCTATACACGATCAGGCCGTCGGCGGCGAGACCATCGGCGGTTTGCTGCACGCTTTGCCGCGTCAAGCCCATGATGCGGGCGACATGTGCCACCGGGATCGGGCCGTGCTCAACTACTCCGAGCACTTGCCAGCGTGCGCTGCTCAGCGCGACCGGTTTGGTGAGCTGATCGCCGGCTTCCAGCAGCAGACGGTTGACACGGAAGACTTCAAGGACGAGCTCGGTGAAGGTATCGCCAAGTGGACTCAAAGGATTCATTATGACACCATTCTACCAAATTGACAGTACACTGTCAAAAACTAAAAGGTTGTAGTAGCAAAAATGGTCGCTCATACACGAGCGACCAGCACAATCACAACTATCGGGCTCCTACACTTCCTCGCCTCGTCGCGCGATCGGCGTGAGCGCTGGTGTGGACTCCGGCGCGGGTGCCGGCTCAGGTGCCGGCTTCTGGCGCAGCAAGAGCCAGGCAAGCAGCGCGATCGTCACAAGGCCGACGATTACCCAGGTCAGGTTGCCCAGTACGCCGCTCAGATCTTGCACCTGATCGCTGAACAGCCGACCTAGCGTGACATAGCCGCCGACCCACACGATCTCGCCGGCGACGTCGAAGCAGAAAAAGGCCGGCAGCGAGTAGCGCGCGATCCCGCTGGTTAGATTGATCACCGGGCCGATCGGCGTGAGCAGCCAGCGACTGAGAAAAATGCCGATCCCGCCCCAGCGTCGCGCCGCCGCCTCAGCCTGCTCGATGCGACTCGCGCCGCCGCCCCAGCGGCTAAGCTGATCGACGAGCCGCTGACTGCCCCAGCGCCCGATACTGTAGCCCAGATGATCGCCCAGGACTGCGGCAGCCGTGCCCAGGCCCAAAACCCACCACAGGTTTAGCTGGCCATCCGCCACAAACGCGCCCGCCGTCAGGAGCAAGAGAGTTGCCGGCAGCGGCGCGCCCAGCGAGGCCAGCAGCACGACGGCAAACAGCACCGGCAGGCCATATTGCACCAGACCGATCAGCACATAGTCGTTGAGGGTCATGGCTGCACGCCTGGCGACGCCGGCGGTGAAGCTTGCG
>JAFAYS010000049.1 GCA_019240175.1 Chloroflexota bacterium
GAATTGCTCTTCTTTCGTAACGACAAACTACATGCTTCTGTGGCACAGAAGCCAATTTATAGATGGTAGGGGGATGTAGGTATGGATCTACTGGACGTGCTCACGGTCTATTACGGCTCCGAGGCGCGCACAATCGAGCTACAGCAGGGCGATCTTACCAATCTTACACCGCAAGAATCGATCGATATCCTGCTGGTCTCAGCGTTTCCTAACAACTACCTCCCAATGAGCGGCACACCAATCGGCGCGCTCTACCGTCGCGGCGTGTCCGTGGAAGAGCTGGCCACCGCCAAAGCGATCGATCTGTGCCACAGCTGCTCGTGCTGGCTTTCGCAGGAGCTAACGCCGCCGCCGGGCGTGCAGATCGGGCGCATCCTCTGCTACGAGCCGCCAATCTTTGGCAACGTGGCCGAGGTGATCGGCGATATGTTTCGCTGCCTGGCGCAGGTGCTGAGCTTCGACACACCGGCCTCGATCGCGATTCCGCTGGTAGCAACCGGCGCACGCGGCGAGCCTGTCAGCGAAGTAATCGCGGCCACGCTTGACGCCGCCACGCACTGGATGGCGCTCGGCATGCCTTTGAGGCAGGTCAAGCTGATCGAGCAATCGTCGGCCAAGGCTGTGGAGATGCGACGGATCTTTGAGCGGCTCAAAAACAACTATCCGACGCAACTGCCCGCGCCGCAGCCCAGCCAGAACCACGATCTGCTGCTGAGCTACTCGCTCAAGGACGGCAGCGACACGGCCCACGCGCTGGCTGCCGAGCTTCAGCGACAGCGGCCCGAGCTGCGGATCATTCTCGATCGTGCCGAGCTTAACCCCGACACCGCCTGGCAGCACGCCCTGTACGATCGCGTCAACAGCTGCCGCGCCGTCGTCGCGCTCTACACGCCGATGTACATGCGCTCCAAGGTCTGCCAGGAAGAGTTTAACCTCGCGCACTACCGCGACCACAGCGCGCCCGAGCAGATCTTGTTTCCGGTCTTTGCCCAGGATACGCCGCTGCTGCCGGCGATGCAAGCGCTGCCGTTCGTGGATTGCCGCCAGGGAGCCGCGCATCTGCCGATTGCCTGCACCGATCTGCTGGCGCGGCTGGGATTGTAAGCCACACGCCCTCCAATCTGCCGGCAGCCGGCGGACTCACGCACTTGGCGGCACGACCTTTGCGGCCTCAGATCGGATCAGAAGGAGAAGCAGCGCGGCAGCGGTGCCCCAGCAATCGATGGGAGGGTGAGTCTGCGACTGGACCAGCCGCCGGGCATCGATCGCTGCGTTAGAATAGTGCCCAGTGCCGCGCTCTTATGATATGTGAGGATGGCAATGCAAGAGCAGGATCGAGATGGCAGCCGAACGATGGAGTTTCATGTGTCGCGGGCGGCTCGTCAGCCCTATCAGTTCGACGAGTCGCTGTTTTCGACGCGGGGCAGCGTGATCTTCGCCAACTTTCACGCCGCACGCGTTTTCGCGCAGCGCATCAACGACCAGCGCGACGTGATCAACTTCCCGGAGCGCGCGGTCAACGCCGGCCAGATTAACGCGATGGGCATGATCGACGAGATCCTGCATCTGGTGATCGCGCAGTACCGTGAGCAGCAGAATCCCCAAGTGATGCAGCAGTCGCTCGCCTGGCTCGACGCCCAGTTCGGCGGCGATGTCGACGCGACGCTGCGGATCTTTGCCGACGATTTCCCGCCGCTGGCCGTGTATCGCGGCGAGGTCACGATCGACGAGTACCTGCGCGGCGCGACCGACGGCGTGTCCAACCGCGAGATCCTGCTGGAAGAATTGCTGATGCTGTGGCTGGCCAATACCAATCCGGCCTATCAGCCGTTTCGCGAGCTGTTCGACGACACGCGGCTCACGCAGGAAACGGTCTACACACAGATCATCGACGGGCTGCAAAGCTTTTTCGACGGCCAGCCCGGCTTTGGGCCACGCGCCGAAAACCTGATCGCGATTTTGCGCAGCCCGGCGCTGGCGATGCCCAACTCGCTGGCGGGACAGCTTGAGTTTTTGCTCGGGCGCTGGAACGGCGAGCTAGGCACCTCGCTGTTCCGCCTGCTGACCAGCCTGGATCTGATCAAAGAAGAAGAAAAGATGGTCTTTGTCGGCGCGGGCGGTCCCGGCGGTGGCGGCGCGCCGATCGAGGTGTTCAACTTTGCCACCGAGGAAGACGAGCCCGAGCGCTTCACGCAGGATCGCGACTGGATGCCGCGGCTGGTGCTGATCGCCAAGAACGCGTTTGTGTGGCTGGATCAGCTGTCCAAGCGCTACAATCGCGAGATCACGCGGCTGGATCAGATTCCTGACGATGAGCTTGACACGCTGGCGCGCTCCGGCATTACCGGCCTGTGGCTGATCGGCCTGTGGGAGCGCAGCAACGCCTCCAAGACGATCAAACAGCTGATGGGCAACCAGGACGCCGTGGCCTCGGCCTACTCGCTCTTCGACTACCAGATCGCGGCGGATCTCGGCGGCGAGCCGGCGGTGCAGAATCTTCAGCAGCGCGCCTGGCAGCGTGGCATCCGGCTGGCCAGCGATATGGTGCCTAACCACACCGGCATCGATGGCCGCTGGGTGATCGAGCATCCCGAGTGGTTTATTCGCCTGGACTACAGCCCCTATCCGTCCTACAGCTTCAACGGCCCGGATCTGTCGTGGGATCAGCGCGTGGGCATCTTTCTGGAAGATCACTACTACGATCGCAGCGACGCGGCGGTGGTTTTCAAGCGCGTGGATCGCCAGAGCGGCGGCGAGCAGTACATCTACCACGGCAACGACGGCACGAGCATGCCCTGGAACGATACCGCGCAGATCAACTATCTCAATCCCGAGGCGCGCGAGGCCGTGATCCAGACGATTCTGCATGTGGCGCGGCAGTTCCCGATCATTCGCTTCGATGCGGCGATGACGCTGGCCAAGCGGCATATCCAGCGGCTGTGGTTTCCCGAGCCCGGCAGCGGCGGCGCGATCGCGTCGCGCTCCGAGTTCGCCATGACCAAAGCCCAGTTCGAGTCGCTGAATCCGATCGAGTTCTGGCGCGAGGTCGTGGATCGCGCGGCGGTGGAAGCGCCCGACACGCTGCTGCTGGCCGAGGCCTTCTGGATGATGGAAACCTACTTTGTGCGCACGCTGGGCATGCACCGTGTGTACAACAGCGCGTTTATGCATCTGCTGCGCGACGAGGACAACGCCAAATATCGCCAGATCATGAAGAACACGCTAGAGTTCGATCCCGAGATCTTGAAGCGCTATGTCAACTTCATGAACAATCCCGACGAAAAAACCGCCGTCGAGCAGTTCGGCAAAGACGACAAGTACTTCGGCATCTGCACGGTGATGGTCACGATGCCTGGCCTGCCGATGTTTGGTCACGGTCAGATCCAGGGCTTCGCCGAAAAATACGGCATGGAATATCGCCGCGCCTACTGGGACGAGCAGCCCGACACACATCTGATCCAGCGTCACGAGCGCGAGATCTTCCCGCTGCTGCACAAGCGCTATCTGTTCGCCGAGACGCGCGACTTTTTGCTCTACGATTTCTACGCCGGCGATGGCGTCAACGAGGATGTGTTCGCCTACTCCAACCGCGCCGGCGACGAGCGCAGCCTGGTGCTGTACCACAACGCATATGCCAGCACCAGCGGCTGGGTGCGTATGTCCGCCGCCTACTCGGCCAAAACCGGCAACGGCGACGAGCGCAGCCTGACGCAGCGCACGCTGGGCGAGGGCCTGGCTTTCCGCGCCGACGACCAGTACTTTTATATTTTCCGGGATCAGATCTCGGGCCTGGAATATCTGCGCGGCGGTCGCGAGCTCGTCGAGAAAGGCTTGTATGTCGAGCTTGGCCCGTACCAGCACCATGTTTTCCTGGATTTCCGCGAAGTCCGCGACAACGACTGGCACCAGTACGCGCAGCTGGCGGCGCAGCTTAACGGGCGCGGCGTGCCCAGCATCGACGAGGCGCAGCGCGAGGTTTTCCTTCAGCCGATCCACCGGCCCTTCAAAGAGCTGGTCAACGCCGATCTGTTCCGTCGCTTGATCGCGCTGCGCGACGCGGAGGCAACAGCCGAACCTGAGACCGAGGAAGAAGCAGCGACGGCGGAGATCGAGACGACAGCGCGCGCAGGCACGAAAGCTCAGAGCGACAAGCCCAGCCCAGACACGGCCAAAGCTGAGACCGCGACAACCAAAGTTGAGCCCGCGCCAGCCAAATCGAGCGCCGCCAAGGCTGAGGCAGCCAGCGCGACAAAAGCTGACGCCGCCCAAGCTGAGACTGAGGAAGAGACCGAGCCTGAAGTCGATCTGCTGGATCAGGTCGAGCAACACACGGTCGCTTTGTTCCACGGCATCAACGATCTAACCGGCAGTCAAGGCGACGAGCAGGCGCTCGCCAAGGAGCTGCGCCAGGAGCTTGAGGCGCTGCTACAGCTGCCCGCGCCGAGCGACGCGACCGCCGACAAGCAGCAATCGCCCGCGCTGGCCTATCTTGCCGCACACCTCGCCGACAATCCGATCGGCTGGGGCACGCTGCTGGCCTGGATCTTTACCCACGCACTCGGCAAGCTCAGCACGACCAACGACGGCGCGCAGCAAAGTCGCAGCCTGATCGACGAGTGGCTGCTCAGCCGGATCATCGCCGGTGTGTTCCGCGACTTTGGTCAGGACGAGACAACAGCCTGGCGCTCGGTGGCGCTGATCAAGCTGCTGATCAGCTACGATCTCCAGCCCAAAGCTGCCGGCCAAAGCCCAGCCTCGACGCTGGAGCCGATGTTGAAAGATCCGGCGCTCCAACAGTTCTTGCAGGTCAATCGCTACCGTGACGTGCTCTGGTTCAACCAGGAAGCGTTTGCGCGGCTGCTCTGGACGATGCTGGCGAAAGCCGCGATCGCGCAAGACACGACGCCGGAGCGTGCGTCCAGCCAGGCATCAGCGCTCGACGAGAGCTACGCGCTGGTGCAGACGCTGCAGGCGGCAGCCGAAAAATCGGGGTATCAGGTCGAAGGGCTGCTGGCGGCCACCAGGATCAAACTCGCAACAGCCTAGCATCCGACGGCGACTGTGAGCGAGCGGAGCGCGCTGGTGTGCGCTCCGCTTTGTGTTTCTGTTCTCCCGTAACGAGGCAACATCATACCTCGTCCAGACGTGCCGGGCACGCCCCTACCGGATCAATGCATACGTTTTTTGCTAAAGTTGTAACATAAACGTTACAAATAATGTTTACACAAGCGTTACAAAACCCTCTTGAATCTCGTGTTTGTGTGGGCTATCATACACACATCGAAAACAGCCGTGTAAACAATAACGTAGGAGAGAAACCATGAACAAGCTGAACGAACTGATCATCCGCGCCGACGCTTTTGTGACCAACCTGAAGGAAGAGGAAGGCTCGGAAGTCGCGCAGGCCGCCGGTGTGGCGTTGGTTGCCGCAGCTCTGATCGGCGCGATGTCGGGTGTTCTCGGTACGTTGACCGGCGCTGTGCAGAACGCGTTCAACAACCTGGCCAGCGCGCTCGGCTTCTAAACCCGCCCTCCAATCGTTTACAGATAGACCGGTCCACCTCATGGTGTGACCGGTCTCGCTTTGTTGATCAACCATAAACCTTGTCCGTGCGCGCGCTGCTCCACGCCTGCTATCGAGGCTCGTATATTCCAGCGGGCAGGCCATGTCATACGAGTGCTACACCTCCTAGAACAAGACCAACCAGGACTTTCTTCCCATAGAAGCTGTTTCGCCAATGACTACACTAGTGTCGTGTACACGCACACTGGCAAAATTTCGCATGTGCTCTTGTCCTCTCCACAACTGCCGCCCGCTCCGAAAAGCAAACACTGCTTTCGATGAAGCACCTCAGCCATCCATGCCCACCAGCTAGAAAGACGCCCCTATGATCATCAATGATAGCGTTTCAGCATCGGCCTCGCCCTGGCAGAAAATCCCACTGCGCGACTGGGGAACCATCCTGCTGATCGGATCTGGAGTCTATGTTGTCGTCCATCTGCTGTGGCTCAGCTTTGGGCTCGGCGGTGAAACCTACAAGGCCCTGATCGAAAACATTGCGCTGCTGCCGATCGCGCTCGCGACGATTGTACTGTTCTGGCGCGCGGCCACACATTCTGCGCTGGATCAGCGTACTCGTCGCGCCTGGCAGGTGTTGACGCTCGCGCTCTGTTTCAGTTGGCTAGGCAATGCGCTCTTTTTTCTCTACTACCTGGCGGAGATCACACCGCCCTTCCCATCCTGGGCGGATGCGGCGTATCTCGCCTATTATCCGCTGCTTATCGCCGGCATTCTGCTGTTTCCAGTTGTCGCAACCAGCCAGCGGCTGCGGGCAACATTCTGGCTAGACGCCGGCACCGTCGTGCTGGGCGGCGGGCTCGCCGTCTGGTACTTTGTGCTAGAGCCGACGGCGCTGATCCAGTTCAACAGCTGGCTCGAATCGCTGGTCGCACTGGCGTATCCCGCCGGCGATCTGATCACCTTGGTCGGGATTGCCACGATTTCGCTGCGCCAGCCGAAGAGCTACAGCCGCCATGCGCTGGGCTTGCTGGCCCTGGGCTTGATCTTTTTCACCATCGGCGATATTCGCTACGGCTACCTGTCGTTGCAGGAAATCTATGGCGACGCCGATTGGTCTGGCGCGATGTGGGTGATCGGCAATTTCCTGCTGCTGCTGGCTGCGCATTGCCAGTACTGGTACGCCACCGATGCGCATCAAGCTACCGTCGCAGAGCAAAAAAGCCTGCTGGGGTTCAATCCCCTGCCGTACGTTGCCGTGGCCCTCAGCTTCGGCCTGCTCTTGTTCGCGGCGCGTCCAATCTGGGGCAGCCCGCTGGGCAACCTGATCATCGGCGTGATCGGCCTCACGATCCTGGTCGTCACACGACAGATCATCGCGGTACGCGTTTCCTTGCGCGCAGCAGCCGAGCAGGCAGCGCTGCTGACGGCGACGGACGCGCTGGCCCAGACCAATACCGCGCTAGAGCAGCGCGTGGCCGAGCGGACAGCCATTCTGGAAGAAGCGCTCGCGGTGCAGTCAGCGCAGGCCAACATGCTGGAAAAAAGCCTGGCCGTCCAGCAACAGCTCAATCAGACGATCGCCAAACTCTCCGCGCCGGTGATTCCCGTGAGCGACGATACGCTGGTGGTGCCGGTGGTCGGTGCGATCGATGGCGCGCGCGCAGACGTGATGATCAATCAGGTCCTGCAGCAGATCGAGATCACGCGAGCGCGGCGGGTCTTTGTCGATGTCACAGGTGTGCTTGCGGCGGATATTCAGGTTGCGCAGGCAATTGTGGCCATGGCGGGCGCAACGCGGCTGCTGGGTGCCGAGATGGTGCTGGTAGGGATTCGTCCCGAGATGGCCCAGGTGCTGGTGACGCTCGGCGATCATTTTGGCCAGATTACCACAGCGGCCACGCTCCAATCCGGATTGACCATGAGCTAAACATCAGACTCAGTGAAGATCGGCGGAGTAGCTTTCTACTCCGCCCATTTTTTTGGCCGCAATGCTAGTAGGCTACCATTTTGGCCGATCGCTTCTACCTCATACCGATTCCTGAGCATTCCGCACGAAAGATCTGCAAGTTTTCCCGCCCTCAGAGTCCTTAGAAACGTATAACGTTCCTGCCAACCCACCCGAGAACAAGCTCTCCGAGAAGCACTCTATCAGCGCGATTTTGCGCCGGCTGCCGCATCAGCGTGGACACACTGATCGGGGGCGAGATTGTCGATCGCGCAGGTAAGCCACGCCTGGCGTAGGCTTGTTCGCGTCCTCAGGATGTGGCGGATCGGGAATCCTTCTAATCGCAGGACTCGTGGTGAGTCGCTTAACGGCTCAACGGCCAGTACGCGCAGAGGCTTTCGCGCGCGCTTAGTTCGGTGTAAAGGAGTTACCTATGGCAGCTGCAAACAATCCCAAGCAACGGCCCAAAAAGGAAGCAGATCAACCACGCTATCTTGAACAGCGCGGGCGCTTTAAGCCGCTGCTGCTGTCCAATCCCAACTACTTCGGCAACCTCGGGCAAAGCGAGTACCAGCCCGCGCTGAAGATCGTCGAAGACACGACCTACGAGCAGCTGACGTGTGTCGGCTATAACCTGAACCTGAGCGTCGTCGAAGCCACTGTTCAGGTCAAACTGCCGATCGGCTACGGTGGCAATCTATGCTCATCGGGAACAACCGAGTACGTCCGCTTTTTCGTGAACTATGGTGCCGGCTGGATCGATCTCGGCGTGGGCGGCTTCAACATCCACGATCTGCCGAATACCGTTGACTGCGCCCGGCAGCCTGACAAGCCGCTCAGCTACGTCGTCACGCTGCCGTTCGAGCCCCGGCGCGATCCGTGCGGTCGGCCACTGCTGCCCGTCATTCGCGCGATCCTTTCCTGGGAGATCGTCCCGCCGGCGGGCAACCCGAACTGGGTACCGATCTGGGGCAACGTGCTCGACCGCCACATCCAGATCAGGCCGCGCCGTCGCCATCTGATCGATCTAATCGACGTGATCGGCACGGAGATTGGCCAAAAGCTCACGCTGCCCAGCGACTTCGAGGTCATCCAGTTCGAGCCGCTGCCATTGCCCGATCCGCCGCCGCTCAGCCTGGAAGAATTAGCCAAGCAGTACGCGCTACAGCCCCAAGACGCAGCCGCAGCCGGCGAGAGCCAGATCGCCGTCGAGCCGCACCGCTTCGGCTTCGCTGAGCTGCAAACGCTGCTCGCTCCCGGCGCACTGGATCAGGAAGCTCTGGCCAGCAAGATCGGCCAGTGGCAGAAGCTGAAGATCGACTGGCAGGCGATCCTTGAGGCGTTGCAGCAGACCAAAGGCAACGTCAACTATGAAGAGCTGCACTGCCTCGGGCTGGATTACAACCAGGAATGGCTGGTCGCCACGATCACGATCAAGCGACCGACCGGCTACTCCGGCACGCTCTGCCAGCAGGGGAGCAAAGAATACGTCGCCTTCTGGGCCGACT
>JAFAYS010000055.1 GCA_019240175.1 Chloroflexota bacterium
TCGAGCTGAAGGTCGTCGGGCTGGCAACTTTGTTGTAAGCCGCGTAGCCATACCACAGCGACAGACCATAGAGCAGCACGCCCGACGAGAGCGCGCCGAAGATGTAGTACTTGATGCCGGCCTCGGACGACTTCAGATCGCCCTTGAAGTAGCCGGCCATGATGTAGAGCGAGACCGAGGTCAGCTCCAGCGCCAGATACGCGCTGATCATCTCGCCAGCACCGGACATCAGGTTCATACCGATCGTCGAGAAGAGCAGCAGGCCGTAGAACTCCGCCGGATTGGCCGTCGAGGCATAGTCGCGGGTCAGCAGCGCCGTCACCAGCGCCGCCGTGATAAAGATCAGCCGCGACATCATCGTCAGGCCGTCGATCACGAACGCGCCGTTGAGCAGCACATTGCCCGGCACGCCGTTCGGGCCTGGCGTCGCCTGCGTAACGCTCTGCAAGTTGCGCAGAATGTTGCCGAAAAAGCCGCCAACGCCGCCGGCACCTGTGTCCAGCGTGCCTACATCAATGAAGCGATTGACGATAAAGCCGCCCTGCAAGACCACCAGGATCAGCACCAGGCCCAGGCCCATCGCCGTGGTCGAGGCCGCGTCCGCGAAGCGCTGCTCCTCGGTGGCATCGCCGCTGAACAAATCACCGACGACCACCATGATCGCCAGCAGCACCAGCATCAGCTCCGGCAAAATCTTGAGAACGTCGGGGAAGAAACTAAACTGCATCATCGTTGACCATCCTGTGCTTCCAAGCTCGGGTTATCGCCCAGGAGCGGATTACCGACGACGCTGAGCGTTTCGCGCGCCGTTTCGAGCCGCTGCACAACCGGCGTTACGCTGCTATTGACGATCGGATGCATCAAGTCGGGGAAAATACCGACTGCCAGCACCAGAGTCGCCAGGATCACGCCGCTGGTGTATTCCTGCCACGTCAGCTTGGGCAGACGGCGGAACTCGGGATTGCGGACTTCGCCAAAGAAGACCTGGCGAATCACCCGCAGAATATAGGCGGCGGTGATCGGAATAGCGATGCCGGCGATGATCGCCACCAGCGGGAAGCGATTCCACACGCCCAGGAAGATGTTGAACTCGGCGTAGAAGCCGGCAGTGCCGGGCATGCCCATCGAGCTAAAGCCGCCGATGATGAACATCAGCGCCGCAAAGGGGAAAACGTGCGCCAGGCCGCCAAGCTCAGGCAGCTGGCGGGTGTGGGTGCGATCGTAGATCATGCGACCGACGACCGCGAAGAAGAGCGCGGTCATCACGCCGTGGGCAAACATCTGCAACACCGCGCCGTTGATGCTGATCTGATTCATCGCCGCCAGGCCCATCACCACGAGCCCCATGTGCGACACCGACGAGTAACCGATGACGTACTTGAAGTCGCGCTGAGCCATCGCGATGTACGCGCCGTAGACCACATTGAGCAGCGTCAGCGTGATCAGCACCGGTGCCCACATCTGCGCACCCTCAGGCATCAGCCAGATCGCGGCGCGCAAACAGCCGTACGCGCCGAGCTTCATCAGCACGCCGGCGTGCAGCATCGACACAGCGGTCGGCGCGGCCACGTGTCCGGTCGGCGACCAGGTGTGGAACGGGAACATACCCGCCAGCACCGCGAAGCCGACGAACATCGGCATGAAAAACGCAAACTGGAAGCTGGTCGAGAAGCCGGGCCGGAAGTTGGCCAGCTCGACCATATCGAAGGTACGCAGACCGGAGCCGAAGTAGACCGCCAGCATACCGACGATACAAAACGCCGAGCCGACCATCAGGTAGAGCGTCAGCTTCATCGCGCCGTATTCTTTGCGCGTCGAGCCCCAGATGCCGATCAACAGATACATCGGCAGCACCGCGAGCTCGTAGAAGACAAAGAACAGGAACAGATCCAGCGACATAAAGACGCCGTACACACCGACGACCAGCAGCAGCAGCAGCACGAAATATTCTTTGACACGCTTCTCGATATTCCACGAGATCAGCGAGCCAGTGAAGATCACAAAGCCGTTGAGCATCAACATCGCCATGCTGATGCCGTCCGCGCCGACGTAGTAGGAGATGCCCAGGCTGGGCACCCAGTTCAGGCGCTCGACAAACTGGAAGGTCGGGCCAGCCGGATCATACGCGAAGTAGATCAGCAGCGAGACCACCAGCGACAGAAACGAGCAGATCACCGCCGTCCAGCGCATGGCGTTCTTAGCACCGCTGGGCAGCAGCGCGATAATCACCGCGCCCGCCAGCATCACCAGCCAGATGAAGCTGAGGTACGGCACGCCCGTGGGCAGCGAATACAAGGGAAACAAATTCATGCGCTAGGCTCCAACAAAGAAGCGCACCACTGCCAGCGCCGTTTGATTGGCGATGCTCATCAATGGCAGCGGATACACGCCTAAAGCGATCAACAAGGCCAGCAGCGGCAGCAGGACTGACCACTCACGTAGATTGATATCGGGCAGGCCGCGCCAGCGTTCGTTGACGGGTCCCGAGAAGATGCGCTGATACATCAGCAGCAGCGCCAGCGCCGAGATCACCAGCCCGACCATCGAAACGATCGTCAGCGCAGGCAGCGTCGGCCAGGTGCCACGGAAAATAAAGAATTCGCCCACGAAGCCAGCCATGCCGGGCAGGCCCAGGTTGGCGAACATCGCAATGCCCATCAGACCGGCAAAGACCGGCACGATCATGCGCAGGCCACCGAACGCGGTCAGCTCGTAGGAGCCAGTGCGCTCAGCCAGAATGCCGGCCAGGAAGAAAAGCGCGCCCGTCGAAAGGCCATGCGCAAACATCTGCATCATCGCACCGTTGATCGCGATCGCCCGGCTGTTGAGGTCGCCGGCCACACTGAGCGCACCCGCCGCCGCAATCGCCAGCATGACGTAGCCCATGTGGTTGATCGACAGATACGAGATCACGCGCTTGAGATCGTTGAGCTTGCCCTCGCGACGCTCAGGCACACGCGCGATGTTGTAGGCCACCCACGCGCCGACGATGATGCTCATAAAGGCGAAGAAGCCCAGCACCGGAGCGGCCTGCTGCATCTGCGCCGGAAAGATCGGCATCATCAGCCGCAGCATGGCGTACGCGCCCATCTTGGTCAGCACGCCTGCGATCAGCATCGACGCGGCGGTCGGCGCTTCGCTGTAGGCGTCGGGCAGCCACGTGTGGAACGGCCAGACCGCCAGCTTGACGGCCAGCGCGACAAACACGCCCAGGAAGAGCGCGCCCATGTAGAAGTTGGGCGAGCCGCCGATCACGCCGACCACGCCGAGCCGCTGCATGAAGGCGTAGACCAGATCCGACAGATTGCCTTGCAGACCGGCAACCGGCAGGCCCTGCGCCAGCCGCGACAGCCGCACCAGATCGAAGGTGCCGGTCGCGAGGTAGAAGAACTCGAAGGCCAGCAGCATACTGACCGAGCCGGCCATGGTGTAGACAAAGAACTTGAACGCGGCGTAGCGCCGGTTTTCGCGGCCCCAGGTGCTGATCAAGAAGAAGCCTGGGATCAGCGAGACTTCCCAGAAGATGAAGAAGAGGAAGAAGTTGAGCGACATGAAAACGCCCAAGATCGCCGTCTCCATCAGCAGGATCAGCGCGAGGAAGTAGGCCGGTCGGTAGGTCACATTGAACGAGGCCAGGATCGCCAGCGGCGTCATCAGCGTCGTCAGCAGCACCAGCGGCAGCGAGATGCCGTCGAGGCCGAGCGTGTAGTTCACGCCGAGCACGCTGATCCAGGGCAGGCTTTCGGCATAGTCGAAGAGCTGCTGCTGCGGCTCGCCCGGTGCCGTACCACCCTGATAGGTCGCCGACAAATAGATCGCGATGCCGAGCGGAGCCAGACTAAGCAGGAAGGTGCCCCACTTTTGAATCCGTCCGTCGCGGCCCTCAGGCGTAATCGCCGCCAGAACCGCCCCGAGCAGCGGCAAAAAGATCATCAGGCTGAGCCAGGGAACGCCGCCGCGAAAAATGAG